>CAJKZL010000210.1 GCA_905204385.1 uncultured Odoribacter sp.
GACTCTAACCCCGGCTACCGCGCCTTGCAACATCTTTCCTATATCGCCGCTCCCGGCTTGGGAAATCCGGTCTACGTCGATTTTGGATACCGAACCCGTGAAGGTCCGCTTGTCCACCGTTTGGTAACCGGTGATGACCACTTCCTCCAGTTTTTTGATATCCGGTTCCAGTTGTATTTGGATTTCTGTCCGGTCCCCGATTTTGATTTCCTGGGTTTTATAACCGATCATCGATACGACGAGAATTTCTCCTCCCGCTGGACGGTTCAGTGAAAAATGACCGTTTACGTCGGTCACGGCCCCCAGTAAGGTGCCTTTGAAAAGCACATTTACACCGGGCATGGGCTGGTTGTTTTCGTCTGTGACCTTGCCTTTTAAGATGCCTCCCTGTTTGTCGGGTAAGACGAGTGTTTGCTCCCTGTAGGGAAGAGGGCGAAGGTTGTGGCCGGTTGGCGATGAAGTATTGTCTTTTTTATAAAGCACCACCTGACGGTCGACAATGGAGTAATGGATATCCGTGTTTTTGAACAATGAATTCAGCACTTCTTCGACACTTTTCTCCTGTGCCTCGATACTCACTTCCCTGGAGACATCCACCAACTGGTGATTGTAAACGAAATAATATTCGGTTTGCTTTTCAATAGTCTCCAGCACTTGTTCGAGCCGGATATTTTGCAGGGAAAGATTGAGGTTTTGGCTATAGGCGGCCAATGCCTGCATACTGAAAATGGAAGTAAAAGATAAAAACATGCAAATCCGTAGCATTTGCAGAAAACGGGGCCGGACATGTTGTATGTCTCCGGGCCGGATTTTTGTCTTTCTTTTCATAAGGTTAGGTATTAAGTTAGAAGTAGTGTAATCGATCCATCCTGTTCTTGGCGGTAAATAATGGGGGCCGAGGTGACGATTATATCCAGGATGGCTTTCAGTCCTTTTTCTTTTTCGAAAGTTGCGGTATAGGTATACTCTCCGATTTGCGGGTCCTGGATACGAATGGTGGTATTGAATTTGCGTTCGAGTTTTTTGATGATTTCCCGTAACGGTACTTCTTTAAAGCTTAAAATACCGTCTTTCCAGGCGATAGCTACCCGGCTGTCGACGATCTCTTTTTGAATGGCTCCGTTGTCTTTGTGATAGGTCACCTTATCGTTCGGTTTTAAATGAATTTCTTTCTGAGCATCGTGCCGACGGAGGGTGACGCTTCCCTGGCAAAGGGTGGTTTCTACTGTGTTGTCGTCCGGGTAAGACGACAGATTGAACCGGGTACCTGTGACCAGGACAGACACTTTCGACGTTTCCACCACAAATGGATGGGCTTTGTCGGTTTTTATCTCGAAATAAGCTTCTCCGTCCAGGAATAGTTTGCGGTTTTCAGCGCTATAGTCTTTGGGATAGGTAATGCGGCTTCCTGAATTGAGCCATACTTTACTGCCATCGGCCAGGGTGATGTTGCCTTCCAGTCCTTTGGGGATGAATATTTCCGTCTCGTCCGACCGGCTGGCAGTCTGTCCGGAAGGGGAGACCGGCGAAGATTCGGGGGTTGCGAACCAAAGTACCGATGCAACGACTGCGGCTGTACTGACAGCTGTGTAAGCGATTGTCCGAATTTTTTCCCAGCGGGCTTTACGGCGGTAGATCCGGGTTTTGATCCGTTGCAGATCTTTTTCTGTATCGATGTGCCGGTTGAGGTATTTCATAGCCGAGAAATTCCAGATCAACTGTAAACGGGCAAATTCTTTTTTGTTTTTGGGAGAAAAGGCCAGCCATTCATAAATCGATCGGTTTTCTTCTTCAGTGGTTTTTTTCAGGAAACATTTGATGAGTAGGGTATCGTTAAATTCTGCTTTCATGTCCGGTTTATTTAATACAAATCACTATTTTTTAAGCTTTGTATAAATAAAACGGATAAAGGGGGTGTTTACCCTATGCCGAGATTGAAAAAAATTAATTATCCCAAAGATTTTCTAATGCTGCTTTTAATAAGTTCAGGGCTTTACTGATCTGTGCTTCAACGGCTTTTAGGGAGATTTGTAATTCGTCGGCGATTTCTTTGTATTTTTTGTTTTCCATTCTGTTCATCCGGAAGATTTTCTGGCATTGAGGGGGAAGTCGACAGATGGCCGATTCGATTTTTTCTTCCAGGTCGTCGATAATGATTTCGTCGAAAATAGAATATTGCTCGCTGACGCTGGCCAATATTTTTTGTTCGTACAAAGAGTGGGTTTTGCTGTGGCGTAACTGATCGATTGCGGCATTGCGCACAGAAGTATAGAGGAAGGATTTCAATGCCTGCTGGTTTTCTTCGGGAAGTGCTTTTTCCCATAATTGTATATAGACGTCCTGCACCAGCTCTTTGGCAATTTCGATGTCGTGTACGAAATTGAAGGCGTACATACACAATTGTCTGTAGTAGGCGGAAAATAAGAAATCGAAGATCTGCTCATTTGGGGGCTGAGTTTTTTTTCCGAATGTCATCTTTTGTAGAAACTGAATTTGTTTCTGTTATCCGGGGCGCAAAGATGCATATTTTTTCGGGAAAAATGAAATCGGGTTTCCCGGAGAAGAGAAAGGAGAGGATGCCGAAAGTTCTTTCCCTCCGGCTGAACTTAGAGAAGCATCTCCTGAAAGCCGTTATCGGCGGGGAGATGCTTCACTATGCCCGACATGACAGAGGGTAAAACGGAGACTTTTGACACCCTCTTTTCTGTGTTTAGTAGTTTTGTGCGAACTCCCGGCCGGCGCGTAAGCCTTTCAGGTTCATTTCGACGATGGCTTCCCCTTTGCGGGCGAAAATAGCCCGGATGCCTTCTTCCAGATAATCGAAAGGTATTTCGATGAAGGGAGAGGCTGCTCCCAGCATGACGAAATTGCTGGCCCGTACATTTCCGGCAGCTTCTTTAGCGATGCTGTCGGCATCGATGATCACCTGATGGGGGAGGGCTTTCAGGGTTTCGATCACTTTGTCCACTTCCGGGTAATTGGGTACATTGATAAAGGGTGTGGCGTTGGTCACCACATATCCGCCTTCGCGCAGGTAAGGCAGATAACGAAGAGCTTCCAGAGGCTCTACGGATAAAATGAGGTCTGCGCTGCCTTTGGCTATCAGGTCGGAATAAATCGGCCGGTCGGAGATACGCATATACGATTGTACGTCGCCGCCCCGCTGGCTCATTCCGTGGGTTTCTGCCTGTTTCATGTAAAGGTTGTTGGTCAGGGCTGCCGATCCCAATGCGGCAGCGATAGACAGGATCCCCTGTCCTCCTACACCTGCTAATATCATATCTGTTTTCATCGATTCTAAAATTTAATTAAATCCCTAATCCCTCATCTTTCATCCCTCATCTCTAATCTTTAATCTCTAATCTTTAAACTTTAAACCTTCATCTCTTCTTCGCTTCTCGTGCAGCTTTCTGGATACATATCCGTCGTGGAATGATCACGGATACTCCTTTATATTCCAGCTCTTCGCGGATGATCCGGCAAAGTTCGTCGTGGTTTTTCGGTACCGGCATCAATACCCGGATATGTTCGGGTTCTACGCCTATACCCTGACAAATGGATTCGATTCTTCCTAAAGCCGACGAATCCTGTCCTCCGGTCATAGAGATCGATTCGTTGTCGGAAATGATCACCGTGATCGGTGTTTTTTCGTTTACGGCATCCAGTAAACCGGTCATACCCGAATGGGTGAAAGTAGAGTCACCGATGACGGCTACGGTGGGGAACAATCCGGCGTCGCAGGCTCCTTTGGCCATGGTAATGGAAGCTCCCATATCCACGCAGGAGTTGATGGATTCGAAAGGAGGAAGAGCCCCTAAAGTGTAGCAACCGATATCCGAGAAGACGCGGCCTTCGCCGTAGGTTGCGATCACCTCGTTCAAGGCGTTGTAAACATCCCGGTGGCTGCAACCGTTACAAAGGGCCGGGGGACGCGGTACGACGAGTTCCGGTACAGGCGCTCCTTCTTGGGTTGGCAGGCAGAGGGCTTTGGCTATCAGGTCCGGATTCAGTTCTCCATCCCGGGGCAGGGTGCCGTCCAGGCGGCCCAGGATGTTCTCCTGTCCGGGATAGCCTTTCAGTAATTCTTCTATCATGGGATAGCCTTCTTCCAGCACCAGAATTTGTTTGCATTCGCGTTGTAAGCGTTTGATCATTTTTTTAGGCAGCGGATACTGGCTGACTTTAACGACCGGGTGTTTGCATTTCCCATCGAAATTTTCCATCAGGTAGTTATAAGTAATCCCGCAGGCTATAATTCCCAAAGAGGTGTCTTCGCCTGCAATATATTGATTGAAGGGGGATTGTTCGGATGCTTTTATAAAATCGGCTTGTTTTTCCAGTAACAGTTTATACCGTTTGCGGGCGATGGCCGGGAGTAGTACGAATTGCCGTTTGTTTTCAGGCAAATGCAGGTGATTTTCAGCTAGTGCCGGGCTGGGCTGTATTCCGGAGCGGGAATGAGCCAGACGGGTGGTGATCCGCATCAGCACGGGACTGCCCACGGTTTCCGACAGGGCAAAGCCGTAACGGGTCATTTCGTAGGCTTCCTGCTGGTTGGAAGGTTCCAGAACGGGAATCAGGGCAAATTTACCATACACCCGGGAGTCCTGTTCGTTTTGGGAGGAGTGCATCGAAGGGTCGTCGGCCGCAGTGACCAACATGCCTCCGTTGGCGCCGGTGATGGCGGCATTCATAAAGCAGTCGGCGGCGACGTTCATGCCCACATGTTTCATACAGACTAAAGCCCGTTTGCCGGCGTACGACATGCCGAGGGCCGATTCCATGGCGGTTTTTTCGTTAGCGGCCCATGCCCGGTGAACGTTGCGGGCAACGGCTTCTTTGGAGTTTTGGATATATTCGGTAATTTCGGTAGAAGGTGTTCCAGGGTAAGCATATACGCCTGAAATGCCACTGTCGATTGCACCCTGTGCAATGGCCTCAACACCTAATAGCAATTGTCTTTGCATAAAAGTAAATGATTTATTGGTGAATGAAATATGAATCCAGAGAAATACTTAATACACCGGGTAAGCGGAAAGCTACCGAATGCATAGAAAATAATCAGTATAAAGAGAACAGAAGATCAGAGGCCCCAATGAAATTTCAGAGCGCCCATTATGTATGCAAGTACAAAATAGTATTCAAACGGACGATACATTGTAATTACAATTAATCTGTTATAACGTTTGCGAAGATAATAGATTAATTGTAAAAAGAAAAATATTTTTATGATTTATAATGGAATGTCGCTTGACATTTTTGATTTTAACCTTTAAATACCCCAAATTTCGCGGTTTTTTTCTGCTTGTCCCAGCCACATGCCATATCCGTTGCATACCTGTGTCCCGACAGCGGAGCCTTAGGCCATAAAGGTCGTGGTAGCGGGAGTATAGACCAAGTCGAAAAGATAAAGCCCGGGAGTCAGCCGTTCATAGGGAATGGGCGGAAAACCTGTAGTATGAGGCCAGGTCCCCAAAGGTGTGGTATTGACAATCAGAAGGTGATCGGTAAGATAATTCGCGACCTGGGAATAATCGGTTTCATTCCTGTTTTTCGGGGTACGGGAGACCGTCAGGGAAGCGATATTCAGTGTTTGCAAGGCATAGCGGACGGCTTTGGCAGACCCGCCATTACCTAAAATCAATGCTTATTGGATATAGTCAGGAATAAAGTGCAGCAAGGCATTCCGGAAACCATACATATCCGTAATGTACCCGGTCAGATAGAGCCTGTCTTCTTTCCTGTTGATCTTTACGCAATTGACGGCTCCGATGGCACGGGCTTCTTCACTGATCTCGTCCAGAAAGGGTAATATATTCTGTTTGTGGGGAATGGTCACGTTAAAGCCTTGCAAATCCGGATAGGTTACCAAGAGATCCCTGACCCGGCCGATATCTTCTATTTCGAAAGGAAGATATTCGGCATCGATTCCTTCTTCCCGGAATCTTTTATTAAACCAGGAAGGAGAACATGAATGTCCCAAAGGATAACCGATAATTCCGTAAATTTTCATACTATTTCTTTTCTGCCTTAGAGAAAGGG
>CAJKZL010000211.1 GCA_905204385.1 uncultured Odoribacter sp.
GCTCAATCTTATCAGCGATATTCTCGATCTATCGAAAATAGAGGCCGGGACAGTGGAACTCAAATTCGTAGACTTTGACCTTTCTGCTTACTTTAACGATATGGCTGTTTCCATGAGACAACGGGTCACCAATCCGGAGGTGCAATTAATTGTAAATAATCCTTACCCCGCTTGCTGGGTAAGGCTGGATAAAAACCGTATTGCACAAATTATGACTAATTATGTCACCAATTCCATTAAATATACTCCGAAAGGGTTTATTGAAATGGGTTATGAAACGGTGGACGAGGGTATCAAGCTATATGTCAGGGACAGTGGAATAGGCATTCAGGAAGAAAAGAAAGTGAAGGTGTTCCATCGCTTTGAAAAGCTGGATGAATTTGCGCAGGGGACGGGTCTCGGGCTTTCTATCTGTAGAGCAATCGCTGAATCGATGGGGGGAAAAGTAGGATTTGAATCAAAACACGGCGAAGGATCTTATTTCTGGGCAATTTTGCCTTGCGTGACTACAATCGAAGCAAGAAGAGAGCCGGAAGCACCTCTCCAAAAGGCTACGGAAAAGACCGGCACAATAGTACTCTCCCCTGAAAGCCGGAAAGTAATTTTAGTGGCCGAAGACATTCCAAGCAACTTTTTGCTGCTTTCAGCTTTGCTGAAAAAACATTTCGATCTGGTGAATGCCCGTAACGGATTGGAAGCTGTACAGGCAGTACGAAGCCGGCATTTCGACCTGGTATTGATGGATATGAAGATGCCGGTGATGAACGGACTGACAGCCACGGCAGAGATCCGGAAGTTTAATACGGAACTTCCCATTATCGCTTTGACGGCCCATGCCTTCGATGCCGATCAACAAGCCGCACTGGAAGCAGGATGTAATGAATACCTCGTAAAACCTTTTGATAAGGCCAAACTATTGGCTGTACTAAAGAAACATTGTTGTAAAAAGAAATGATGAAACACAAAGCAAACGACACAATCGACCCGGAATGGAAAATGCGATACCAAAAGATAGAAGCAAACGCACTTCCGGACAATGTTACCGACCTGATCCATAAGCAATGGATGCTGGTAACGGCAGGCAACAAGGACTCGTTTAATCCGATGACCGCCTCCTGGTGTGCAATGGGATGTATGTGGGATAGACCTTCCTTATTTATGGTGATCCGTAATTCCCGGTACACCTACCGTTTACTGCAACAGGAAGAAAGTTTTACCATCGGTTTCCTGCCGGAACAGTATCGCCCTGCTCTGCGCATCTGCGGAACAAAATCCGGAAGGGATACGGACAAAGTTGCCGAAACAGGCCTATCCCCCTTAACGACCCCTTTGGGATTAATCAGCTTTGCTGAAGCCCGGATGATCATGGAATGTAAGAAAATGTTTGTACAGGAATTGGACTATGCTAACCTGACCGAATCTTACAAGGCAGAAGTCATGCATGAATCTTATGAAAAGGAGACAGCTAAACATCAACTGTTTATTGCTGAAATCCTAAATATATGGATCAAAAAATGACACCTTTTAGGAAAAGGAGGATTCCCTTTTTGACAGAGAATCCTCCTAATCTTTTCTATAAAGCTCGGCTCTTTCCCCATTCATCATTGTCCCTCCTCTTTAGTTATCCTACATCGTCATCAGAACGCCCTAACCCCCTTCCTTCGTGAATTCCTCTCCATGCTTTTCGGCTACTTTGTATGTTCAAAAATCTCCTTTAAGCGCTTCGCTAAAGAACGATCCCGCAACTCACTCCCTTTGTCGATGATCTTTCCATCGGGTCCCAATAAAAAAAGAGTAGGAAAACTATTTATATTGTACAATTTCTGAATTTTTCGCTCTCCTTCCCTATCGGCGATTACAGGCCAGGGCAACGCCATCATGGTCCTGAAACCGATGATTTCCTCTTTTTTATTGTCAGCAACGCCCACTATTTCGAAACCTTTTTCTTTATACCGGGCATAAAGTTCGGGATAAGTATTCCGGATTTCAGCAATACAGGGTCCGCAACCCGTCGACCAGAAATCGAGCAATACATATTTTCCTTTCAGATCGTCAGGAAAATGAATCTTATCGCCATCTACGGTGACAGCATCGAAAGCAAGCGGAAAAGCCCCGACTTGTGTAGACCGGATATTTTCAGAGTTTTCTTCCTTACACATCCGCAAATACCGTCCATCTCTGCGGATACTGTCTATGCGGTAAAGGTTTCCTTCCAATTTTACATATTCCTGCAATCTACACCGGATCACCGTATCGGGGCCTATAAATTCTACTTCACTCTGCTGCGTATCGTAAAAATCTCCGTTGGGACGCAAATTACAAACATAATCCCGTCCTCCCAGTTTGAAACCTGTAGTCATCAAATCCCGGTTTTCACAAAAGATAAAATCCTTGTCTACTTCAAGCTTTCCAGGTAAAATCCAACTGGAATCCAAAAGGATATGTTCACCGATAATCCGTTCATAGACGATAGGCATAGGATGGGCATCCTGACTTATCAAATGCGGCATGTCATCGGAAAAGTCCATATTCCCATTATTATCAGCTACGAGATATAACCGACCGTCCTCTCCACGACCTTCCAATAAAGCAACATATCCCCGGGCAAACAGCGGAGAACATTGGGAGGTATCCATGCCCCAGGCATTAAAATACTCCATGCAAACGTCTCTTGTCACCTTACCCTCGCGATAACGCTGATAAAGCAACTGCGGAAAATCCGTATTCTTAAAATAAAGCCGGGTTTCTTTCCATCCTTCCCTACCCTTTTTTACCTCAGGATATACGCCTTTCACCCCCGGTTGAACCTCTTCCGAAGGTATTCCGCTCCGGATATTCTTGGCGTCCGGATCCACCCGCTTAGAAAATGCGGTCAGTATAATTTCCTCTTCTCCTACTTTATTAACCATCCCGGCATTACTTCTACAGGAAGTCAACATCCCTAAAACGCATAGATATAAAAGATATTTCATAAAGTGTATCATTTTTATCGACGGATCGTTATCTCCAAAATAAAAATATTATTTTCGTAGGCAGATTCTCCTTTGCGAGGATTACATAGCCCGCTAATTTTTCAAAATTAATACTTTCTCCCGACTTTTAAGATATATTTGCAAAGACTTTTATCGCTTAATTTATGAATCTTCTCCTTCGAATGAAACCTGGATCTTTCAGTGAAATTATTTTTACTTCTCCCTTCAGTCTGTGAAAGAAATGTCAAAACTGTTAATAATTCATTTTACCCTTAAACTTTCCCGAAACAAAATAGTCTTATAGCTAGTAGAGTGAATTATTCGTTATTTATCCATCGAGCAGGCAGGAATTACGTAATACATTCCTGTCGGATGTTCGATATTATAAACTAAACTATGAAAACCAAAACTTTTAGCCGATTAATTTTGTTTTTGTCGCTTCTTTTGGCTGGCGGAAATACGCAAGCGGATCCGGCCGATGCAATGCCTGTGGAAGCAGGCACAATCCGTGGAAAAGTCACCGACGCCAAGACCCGCGAACCCATGCAGTTCGTAAATGTAAGTGTGCGCCATGCGGATAGCAAAACGCCCTTGAAGGGAATGGTCACCGATGCTGCCGGTAATTTCACTATCGTCAAATTGCCTGAAGGGAATTACACGCTCAATATTTCATTCATCGGCTACAAATCGGTTGAAAAGAATTTTGCCCTTTCCAAACAAAATCCCGGCATCAATTTTCGCAATATTCCCCTGGAAGAAGACAGCCAAATGCTGGGTGAAGTAAAAGTCACCGGACAGCGCCCCCAAATGAAATTTGAAATCGACAAGAAAGTATTCAATGTCGATCAGAATATATCTTCAACAGGCGGGACGGCCAGCGATGTGCTTAGCAATATACCTTCGGTGGAAGTGGACAATGAAGGAGAAGTTTCCCTGAGGGGAAGCAGTGATGTCACCGTTTGGATCAATGGCCGGGCTTCCGGTTTATCGGCAGATAACCGGGCACAGATTCTGGAACAATTGCCGGCGGAAAGCATCGAGCGCTTCGAAGTGATTACCAATCCTTCGGCTAAATATAGTCCGGAAGGGACTTCCGGCATTATCAATATTGTACTGAAGGAAGATCGTCGGAGCGGATATTATGGCAGTGTGCAGGCCGGCGTAGACACCCGGGGCGGGTGGAACCTCAGCGGCAATGTCAACTACACCTCCCGGAAAGCCGAAATGTATGCCGGCATAGGCTACCGGGAACGCAAGCGCGATGGAGGAGGCTATTCTTACCGGAATAACCTGGACGACGAAGGCAATCCGGTGTCTTTCCTCAACCAGGTCTCGGACAACAGCGGAGACGGAGGACAAACGTTCGCCCGGGCAGGGCTCACCTGGCATCTGACAACCGCCGACCAACTGAATATCGGAGCATTCGGAATGTTCGGCAAACGCAATCAAAACAATACGATCGACTATACCAGCAATGTTCCCGGATCTTTCCTGAACAGCCGGCGAATCAGTGAGGCCGAAAATCCTATGAAGGGAGGGAATGTTGAACTAGGATATAAACACGATTTCGGTAAAACCAGCAATCTCGATATTACCGGCTCCTGGAATACCTGGAATATGGATCAGAAAACCACTTATCGGCAGCATTCTGTTTTCAGCAATGACCAGGAAACACATACCTACCAGTGGCAGCAAAATAAAATGCAGGCGCACACCTGGGAATTGCAGGCAGACTATGTCAATGCCTTCACTGAATTCAGTAAGCTTGAAGCCGGATACAAAGGGACATTTTCCCGACAGAAAAGTCCGGTGGAGACCTGGGCAGGCGAGACTGCCGGGAATGCCGAACCGGAAGAACAGCTTTTCAACCGTTTTTACTATAATCAGGATGTTCAGGCACTCTATGCCACTTATTCCGGACGTTACGGAAACTTCGGCTATCAGGCAGGTTTACGGGGAGAATATGCGCAAACCAGCACCCGTTCCCTCGGTTTCGGGCAGGAAAAGAGGGATGTACCTGCCTATAAGGACGATTATTTCAGTTTGTTTCCCAGCGTTTTCCTTACTTACAGCTTACCGGCCAATCATGAAGTACAGGTGAATTATACCCGGCGCATCTCCCGCCCCTGGGGAAGGCAATTGAATCCCTTTATGAATATCACGGATTCTACCAATATCTCTTATGGAAATCCTTACCTCGATCCGCAGTATTCGAATTCTATGGAATTGAATTATATCAAAAATTGGGATGCACATACCCTAAGCATCTCTGCATACTACCGTAATACCGACGATGTCATCCAACGAATCAGCTACCGGGAAAATAATGTACTCAAAACGACCTACGAAAATGTAGCCAAAACCCAGTCGGCAGGAACCGAGATCGTTGCCAAAAACAATTTGTTTACGGTATTGGATCTAACTACAACCCTTAATCTCTACTATAGTAAATTAGACGGCTTCGAATATTTTCCCCAAGGGGCAGAAAAACCGGTTGTCGGTGAAAGCAACGAAAACTTCTCGTGGAATGCGAAAATGATAGCCAACATCGCTTTGCCGGCTTCCATCTCCCTTCAGCTTACCGGTAATTACAATTCCCGCCAACTGATCGCCCAAGGTCATCAAAAATCCAACTACAGCCTGGATGCCGGACTGCGCCGTTCGTTTTTCAACCGCAAGCTCAGCATTAGCATCAATGGGCGCGATTTACTGGATTCCCGAAAATGGAAAACCGAAACAAAAGGACAAGGCTTTACGCAATATGCTTCCAACTGGCGAATGGGACGAACGGTGGGATTCACCCTGACTTATAGTTTCGGAAACATGAAAGCCGGTAAGAACAAAAATCCAAACAACTCACCGGATAATGGAATAATGAAAGAAATGGAAGATTTTTAGAATCAAGGGGACGGTTCCTTTGGTTGGTTTTGAAGAATCAACCAAAGGAACCGTCCCCTTGATTGAAAAAAGCCGGAAAGATCCGGCTTAAAGAGCGAAAAACGGGACTCGAACCCGCGACCCCGACCTTGGCAAGGTCGTGCTCTACCAACTGAGCTATTTTCGCATT
>CAJKZL010000212.1 GCA_905204385.1 uncultured Odoribacter sp.
GGTGGCTGTGCAGCCGGAAGCCGAAGAATTCGACGTTCAGATCAATGAAGGAGAAATCAAATGGGACACTTTTCGTTCCGGCGGAGCTGGTGGTCAGAATGTAAACAAAGTGGAATCGGGAGTTAGGTTGCGGTATATGTGGAAAAATCCGAATACGGGAGTGGCCGAAGAGATTTTGATCGAGTGTACCGAAACCCGGGATCAACCCAAAAATAAGGAGCGCGCTTTAGCCCGTTTGCGTACTTTCATTTATGACAAGGAACATCAGAAGTATGTGGACGATATTTCTGCCCGTCGCAAGACTATGGTAAGTACGGGCGATCGTTCGGCTAAGATCCGAACCTATAATTTTCCGCAAGGACGGGTAACGGATCACCGGATCAATTTTACATTATATAATCTTCAGGCTGTGATGGATGGTGAATTGGACGAAGTGATCGAGAAGTTGCAGATAGAAGAAAATACCGAGCGTTTGAAAGCCAGTGGACTTTGATGGCCGGCTATTCTCCGCTAATAAAATAATAAAAATACCCTATTATGGACTATAATCAATTATTTGAACGGATCAAAACTAAAAAATCCTTTTTGTGTGTAGGTTTGGATTCCGATATCGCTAAAATTCCGCCACATTTGCTGGATGCTGAAGATCCGGTCTTTGAGTTTAATAAAGAAATCATCGATGCTACAGCAGAGGTGACTATTGCTTATAAACCCAATATCGCTTTTTATGAAAGCAGAGGGGTCGAAGGTTGGCTGAGCCTGGAGAAGACAGTGAAGTATATTCGGGAGCATTATCCGGAGATATTTACTATTGCCGATGCCAAACGGGGAGATATCGGCAACACTTCCCAAATGTACGCCAAAGCATTTTTGCAGACACTTGATTTTGATTCTATTACCGTTGCTCCCTATATGGGTGAAGATTCCGTGACTCCTTTTTTGCAATATGAGGGGAAATGGGTGATTTTACTGGCTCTAACTTCGAATAAGGGAGCTTTTGATTTCCAGTTTTTTGGCAGCGAAGAAGAGAAACTCTATCAGAAAGTACTCAGAAAGTCCCAGGAATGGGGGGATGCTCGTCGCATGATGTACGTTGTGGGAGCTACCAAGGCAGAGATGTTAAAGGGAATACGTGAAATAGTGCCTGAACACTTCTTGCTGGTGCCGGGTGTGGGCGCACAGGGTGGAAGCCTGGAGGAAGTTGCTAAGTATGGCATGAATGCGCATTGCGGCTTAATCGTAAATTCCTCCCGTGGGATTATTTTTGCCGACCATACCGAACGCTTTGCTGTACGTGCAGGGGAAGAAGCCCATAAATTGCAGCAGGAGATGGAAAGGCTTTTGAGAGAAGGAAAAGTATTGTAGGACGAGAGGCCCTGCCGGTTGGGTATATTTGTTGAAATTTCAATCCGTGGGGCCTTTACCGTTTTCCTTGAACAGCACTTGATGGATGAACTGTGTAAATCCTTCTTCCCTGTCGCGGCTTACCAGCTTATAGCGATGTTGTAGATTGGCCGGAGCATTGGCCACCAAAAAGGCTTTTCCGCACATCTCTAAAAAATCAAGGTCATTATAGTCGTTTCCCACCCCCGCGCATTCCATACTGTCGATTCCCAGAGTATGGAGCAACTTCCGGCAGGCATTTCCCTTATTGATTCCTTTGGCAAATATTTCCAGCCATATGGCTCTGTTGTCTTGGGGGGAAGTAGAACGTACCACTGAAAAATCCCTCAACGCTGTACGCATTGTTTCAAGCATCCGCAATTGCAGAGCATCCAGGATCACGACAAACTGAGTGGCTCGGCCCGTAATTTCTTCCGGTGAATAGATGAGACGGCCAAAAGGAGCATAAGTAGCGAGCCGTTGCTTATAATCCTCATGCAAAGGATAGAAATCGGTGTAAAAGAAATAATGGTTTTCAGGAATTTCTCTTTGGATGGTGAAGTTTATATTATGATTCCACAGATAACGGGCAATGTGTTTGGTGTGGGAGGGTGTAAGATGATCGGCAGACAATATTTGCCGGTCGTGCCAGCGCATTATGCCGGCACCGGAGGAAAATACCAGGTAGTCGATGGGAAAATCTTCAGACAGCACTTTCAGTGAAGAGTAAAGATTACGGCCTGTGGCAATGATTCGTTGACATCCCTGTTTGCCGGCAAGGATAAAAGCCTTCCGGGTGGAGGTGCTGATTTCTCCTTTACGGGGAAGAATAGTACCGTCGAGATCGGTTATGATGGCGCGGGTCATAAGAATATCTGTTCATAGGTAAAATAGGGTAACGGTTCCACCAGGTAGTGCAGCACTTTTTCCTGATTCATACCATTCAGCGGATTATGGTCATAACCATAAGTAGCTTTAATGCCCATATTGATAAAATGTACGGCTCTTTCAATGGCTTCGGGCAGGCTGTCTTCCTGAAGCAAACAACCGGTGATCACGCTTGCAAAAGCGTCTCCGGTGCCGGGATAGCCGGCGGGAACATAATCGCTGCACACCCGCCACATGCGTTGGTCGGTTTTATTATAAGCAATGGTAGCTATATTTTTATTTTTTTCGGTAGGAGGAGCAGAAGTAATGATACAGTAATCCGGCCCTAGCAGGCTCAAACGGCGGCACCATTCGAAAGCTTCTTCTGCGGTGATGTCCGGACGAAAGGGCTGGCCGAGAAGGAGAGCGGCTTCCGTCAGATTTGGGGTGATCACCTTTGCTTGTGAGCAGAGATGTCGCATACCCTCTACCATTTGTGTATCCATGCCCGGGTATAAACGGCCGTGGTCCCCCAATACCGGGTCGACGATCACGAAATTATCCGATGTCCGAAAGTCATTGAAAAATTGTCCTACAATTTGCATCTGCCGGTTAGAAGCTAAATAGCCCGAGTAAAGGGCATCGAAATGCAAATGCAATTCTTTCCAGTGATCGATGATCGGTTGCATGTGGTCTGTCAGATCGAAACAGCGGAAATCGGGATATTCACTATGAGCGGATAAGATAGCTGTAGGAAGGGGGCATACCTGATAACCCATGTAGGACAAAATGGGAATAGCGACGGTCAGGGAAGCCCGTCCGTAACCGGAAAGATCGTGAATAGCTGCAATTTTTTTCATAGTTTGTTTCTGATGATGCAATTCTCAGCCAAATGTATAAAAAATACATCATTTAGAGATGTCCTTGGAAGTTGTTTGTATTATTTTGGGAGAGTGGGGTAAAAAAGAGGGGTGGAAGCAGATTAAGAGTTAATTTTTTTTATTTTTGCCCCTGAAATGAATAGGGCTAAATTATAATTTTATTATTTATGGCGAAAATCAGATTTTTAGCGTTGGAAGAACTCGCTGGCAGGAAGCCGATCGGGATGGCTACTCGTCCCCGGGTATCCGAGATATTCGGTTGCGATGTGCTGACTATTGAAAAAATGCGGCAATATTTATCGATCGAGGCGTTCAGGAAATTGGAGAAGGTGATGTCTGAAGGAGGCTGCATAGACCGCAGTCTGGCGGACCAGGTGGCGGCAGGTATGAAAGCCTGGGCGGCGGAAAAGGGGGCTACTCACTATACTCATTGGTTTCATCCTTTGAATGGCGCTACGGCTGAGAAGCACGATGGCTTTATCGACTTGCAAAAGAATGGTTCTATTATCGAGGCGTTCGACGGACGAATGCTGGTGCAGCAAGAGCCCGATGCTTCGAGTTTTCCCAACGGAGGCATCCGGAATACTTTCGAAGCCCGGGGATATACCGCTTGGGATCCGGGATCGCCTGCTTTTATCAACCATAATACGCTCTGTATTCCTACGGTTTTTGTCGCCTATACCGGTGAAGCCCTCGATTATAAAACGCCTATGCTGAAGGCGTTGGCCCTGGTCGATAAGGCTGCGGTCGGAGTATGTCAGTATTTTGATAAGGATGTCCAGAAAGTTACGGCCACTTTGGGCTGGGAACAGGAGTATTTCTTGGTAGACGAGGCTTTGTTCAACGCCCGTCCCGACTTGAAGCTATGCGGACGTACATTGATGGGGCATTCTGCTGCCAAGGACCAACAATTGGAGGATCACTATTTCGGAGCGATTCCCGAGCGGGTGAATGCTTTTATGGATGAGTTGGAATATGAATGTCATCGTTTGGGAATACCCGCTAAAACCCGTCATAATGAATGCGCGCCGAATCAGTTTGAATTGGCTCCGATTTATGAAGAGGCTAACCTGGCAGTCGATCATAACCAGTTGTTGATGTCGACGATGAAGCGGATTGCTAAACATCATAAGTTCAGGGTGCTGCTTCATGAAAAACCTTATAAGGGGATCAATGGTTCGGGAAAACACAATAATTGGTCTTTGTTGACGGATACCGGGGTTAATTTATTGTCGCCGGGTAAGAATCCGAAATCCAACATGCAATTTTTGGTATTTCTGGTGACTACCACGAAGGCTGTTCTGGAGCAGGAGGCTTTATTCAAAGCTTGTATCGTATCGTTGGGCAACGAAAGGCGTTTGGGAGGGGATGAGGCTCCTCCTGTGATCATGTCTGTTTTTTTGGGACAGCAGCTCGATTCTATTTTGGATGAGATCGAGCAGAAAGTGAGCAATAAGAAAATGAGTCCCGATGAAAAGACGGAACTGAAATTGAATGTTGGGAAAATCCCTGAGATTATGCGGGATAATACGGACCGGAACCGTACCTCTCCCTTTGCTTTTACCGGTAACCGTTTTGAGTTCCGTGCCGTCGGTTCTTCCGCTAATTGCGGTGCTGCAATGATCGTGCTGAATACTGCCGTAGCCGAGCAGTTGATCGCTTTTAAAAAAGAAGCGGATGCGCTGATCGACAAGGGAGTAAAAAAAGATGAAGCTATTTTTCAGGTACTCCGTAAATATATTATTGCTTGCAAGAAAATTCGTTTTGAAGGGAACGGTTACAGCAAAGAATGGAAAGAGGAGGCTAAAAAGCGGGGATTATCGGTGGAAAGCGATTGTATATCTTCGTTAAAAGCGTATCTGGCGCCGAAGGCTAAGCGATTGTTCGTCGACCATGGTATTTTTACGGAACGGGAATTGGAAGCCCGCTATGAGATTAAAAACGAAACGTATTTGAAGAAACTGCAGATCGAATCGCGGGTGTTGGGTGATTTAGCACTAAACCATATCATACCGACGGCCATTACTTATCAGAATACTTTGATCGGTAACGTGAGAGGTCTCAAGGATATTTTGCCGGATGTCTATGCCGAGGTGGGGGAGGTGCAACTGAAAGCCATCAAGGAAATTTCTTC
The DNA here is from genome assembly GCA_905204385.1 of uncultured Odoribacter sp. Next base: position 5,266 of record CAJKZL010000212.1, read on the forward strand.
GCATATTAAGGAGATCAGAACATTGGTGGACGAAATGACGGAAGCGCGGAAAGCGGCTAATAATAATTATCCCAACGAAGTGGAGAGGGCTGCTGTTTATTCGGAGAAAGTACTGCCTTATTTGGATAAGATCCGATATCACATCGATAAATTGGAATTATTGGTGGATGATGAAATATGGCCTTTGCCAAAATACCGTGAGCTCCTCTTTTTCAAGTAGAAAGGCCTGGAGGGCTTAATGAAGGATGAACGGCTGGAGGCGTTAAGAAAGGAAAGTGACGGAGAATGCACAGTCACTTCAGCAACAATGAAAAATGAGATAAAGTGAGCACGGAAGCAAAATTTATTTTGCTTCCGCTAAACCTAAGAAATTAGAAGACAGCGAAACTGGCTCGGCGGGGAAGCGTGCGGATTATTTCGATATCCTTCATAGGGGAGATCGATTCATCTTCAGTAGCTCTTCCAGGTGGGTGCGGTCATTCCAAAGCCTGGGCACTTTGTGTTGACCTCCCAGTTTCCCTTTTTCTTTCAGCCATTCGTTAAACAATCCGGGACGTGCTACATGTATTTTCAGCCGTTCTAAGGATAAAAGCCGTTTGGCTTCATAATCCGAATTCAATTTTTGCAATTCCTGGTCCAGGATTTCTGCAAAGCCTTCCGGATCGTCGGGCGGAGTGCTGAATTCAATGAGCCACTCGTGGGCTCCTTTTTTTTCTTCCTCCATAAAAATAGGGGCAG
>CAJKZL010000213.1 GCA_905204385.1 uncultured Odoribacter sp.
CCGCATCGATTCGAAAGGTGCCTGATCGGGTTTTTCCCGACGGGTATTGTAATCGACGACTACTTCATCCCGGATATTGCGATTCACCGAATCGATGGCTTCGAAAATAGTCCGGCAATTCTCTACGTACTTGCCGAAACGTTCATAAAACTCTTTCCTCCAGTTTTCCCTTTTCTCGTTCAGACTCACATAAGGCAATACCTCATTCAGAAAAATACTGTCCGGCAACGCACTTGCCCAAGGATATCGCTCCCGGGCTTTATAGGCATAAGCAGCATTTTCCAACAAAAAATCCGCACTCAACTCCTGCAGGTCCCTTTCTGGCATGTAGGCGATCAGGAAGGCAATCCCTTCTTTCTGCTGTTCGGGCGCTTCCCGGACTGCTTTTTCGAGTTCGGTCCGGTTCTCCCCTGCTTTCGCCAGGGCCTGATCGAGCAGCGGATGATATTTTTCCGGTACTCCCGCATACTTATTTCCCAGACAGGCAATTAAACACACCACAATTAAAAACAACGCACATCTCATCATATACTCTTGTATTAAGGTTTAAATTAATTCCACGCTTTGTTCGAAGTAACGTTTATTTTCTGTCACTAAAGTATTTCATAAACTGAGCCCTTTCATAACGTTCAGCATGAGCAGCATCAGCATATGATAGCTTACCTTTAAATTCCTCTATGGTTCCGAAACCTTTCCGGTCCATCCAGCTATTCACAAAATGATTCATCAAGCGGACCGCTCCTATGCCTTGCTCATATACAGCCGAGCAAACCTGCACGGTCGAAGCTCCGGCGAGCAAAAGTTTCACTACGGCATCTCCGCTGTGTACGCCACTGGAGGAAGAGATCTCCAGCATCTTATCTTTTCCCGCTAAGATTCCGGTCCAACGCAAAGTAGTACGTAAATCCGTGGGTAAACTGAACACCGAAGCCGAGCCCACCGTCAGGCGCTCTATGTCGATATCGGGTTCGTAAAAACGGTTAAACACCGTAACCGCATCTGCTCCATAAGCTTTCAGTTTGCTGACGAAAGCGGGTAAATTAGTGAAATAACGGCTAATCTTGACGATAACCGGAATTTTCACGACCGATTTCACATGCTTGACAATGTCAAAATACATGTTTTCCACGGCACTGCTTTCCACAAACTCATCCGTAGGCAAGACAAACACATTCAATTCCAGGGCATCGGCACCGGCCTTTTCCAATTCCGTGGCAAAACTCACCCATTCTCCGTCGCGCAAGCAATTGATGCTGGCAATGACCGGAATTTCCACCTTTGCTTTTGCCGCCTTCACCAAATCGATATGCTGTTGGACAGCGTGAGCCCTCACATAATTTTGGATATAATCGGCTTCTTCCGGATAACTATCGTCAGTGATACAGTTCGAAGCCTCACGGTTGATCTGCTCTTCAAAAATAGATTTTAGAATCACCGCTCCAGCTCCGTTATTCGCCATCTCTTGCATTTTATTCAGGTCTGCAGTCAATCCGCAGCTTCCTACAATAATAGGACTTTTCAATTCCAGCCCGATAAATTTTGTTGTTAAATTCGCCATATACTCTATTTTATGATTTAAACTTCCCATTCCCCCTCTCTCATCTATAATCTTTAAACTATAAACTCTCAACATTCAACTACCCTCCGTATTCCCTCTCCCCGAATATCGAACTCCCGATTCTCACCAGGGTACTCCCCTCTTCGACAGCAATCTCATAATCCCCCGACATCCCCATAGAGATTTCCCTAAAACTATCTTCCTGAGCAAAATAATCCTTTTTGAGTCGATCGAAAATTTCATGCAACTGATGGAACTCTTTATGTATCTGTTGCTTATTATCGGTATTTGTAGCGATTCCCATGACTCCCGTTATCCGGATATGCGACAAGGACTTATACTCTTCGCTTTCCAGCAACTCCCGGGCTTCGGGAAGAGTCAAGCCCGACTTGGAATCCTCTTCGGCAATATGAAATTCAAGCAAACAATCGATCCTCCGCTGCCATTTAGCGGCTTCACGGTCGATCCGGATAAGCAGTTTCAGACTATCCACCGAATGGATCAGCTTTACAAAAGAAGCAATATATTTTACATTTTTCTCCTGCAACTGTCCGATGAGATGCCATTCGATATCCTGAGGAAGCTCCTTGAATTTGGCAGCCATCTCCTGCGGGCGGTTTTCACCGAATGCCCTTTGCCCCGCCGCATAAGCTTCTGCAATCGATGCCGCCGGTTTGGTCTTCGACACGGCGAGCAAATGTACATATTCCGGCAAGGTCTCTAAAATCCGTTTTAAATTTTCTTGTATATTCATTTCGATATAACCTACAACTATTGTAATAATCCACTCCTCCCACCTCCAAAGCCAAGTACAAATATATGCCAAAATAAACGATTTTTCTTTATGAAAGTTTCTAAATCTTTAATTGCCGCTGAAACTCCTTTTCTTTTGCTCGCCAAACTGAGTTGCACTCCCGATTTTCAGAAAATTTTGTCGTTAAAGAAAACAATCCCTAAAATATCGACCTTCCCCATTAATTTTTTATCTTCGCGAGATGATCAGATATTTTATTGAACTCGCATACAATGGCAGTGATTTTCACGGCTGGCAGATCCAGCCGGGTGCTGTCACCGTTCAGGAAGAACTCGATAAAGCGTTGAGTACCTTACTGCGATATGAAATCTCGGTCACCGGAGCCGGACGGACCGATACGGGGGTACACGCCTCTTTCTATGTCGCGCATTTCGACCTGGAAAATCCACTTAGTGATCCCGGGCAAACGGTTTATAAACTCAATCGCTTACTGGGGAAAAGAATCGCCGTTTACCGCCTTTATCCCGTAAGATCCGATGCACATGCCCGTTTTTCCGCTCTTTCCCGGACGTACAAGTACTTCATCGACAAAAAGAAAAATCCTTTTAGCTGTGATTATGCCCTGAAAGTTTTTCCCCTGCCCGATATCGACCGGATGAATGAAGCTTGCCGGATTTTGACCGGTTATACGGATTTTACGAGTTTTTCCAAACTTCACACCGATGTAAAGACCAACAATTGCACGGTTACTGAAGCATACTGGGAAGATAAAGGCGACCAACTGGTATTTACTATTACAGCCAATCGCTTTTTGCGGAATATGGTCAGAGCCATCGTGGGCACTATGCTTGAGATCGGCCAGGGTAAATTAACACCGGACGCCCTTCGCCACATCATCGAGTCTAAAGACCGCTGCAAAGCAGGGATGTCTGTGCCGGGGCACGCTCTCTTTCTTTGCCGCATCGAATACCCGGAAAATATCGGAATAGATAACGATTCTTCCGATTCACAAGATATGTTTGCCTAAAAACGGAATAAAAAATATTCATATGAAAAAAATTGTATTGCTTTTCATCATAATCGTTTGTTGTCACCTGGAAAACCGGGCTTTTACCCTGTCTCCCGAAGCGGAGATCAGTATTCTCACCTGCTCTTCCGGCTCAGAACTTTACTCCCTGTTCGGGCATACCGCTATCCGGGTGCATGATCCGCGGGCCAATTACGATCAGGTCTTCAATTACGGTACATTCGATTTTCAAACGCCCCATTTCTATTTGAAATACGCCAAAGGCCTGCTTCCGTATTACCTGGCTAAAAGTTCTTTCGACCATTTTATGGAAATGTATAAAATGGACGAGCGATCCGTTTATTCCCAGACTTTGTTGCTGGATTCCCTGCAGAAACAAACTCTCTTTAATCTTTTATTAGATAATTATCGTCCCCAGAACCGGGCTTACCTTTACAATTTTCTCTTTGACAATTGCACCACCCGCAGCCGCGACATTCTGGTGAAAAGCCTACCCGGAAAGGTAGAGTGGAATCTACCCGATACCGGTAAAAATTTCTGGAATTTATTGGACGAATATTTACAGGCTTCCCCCTGGGTACAATGGGGCATACACACCATACTGGGGCAAAGAGGAAACCGTCAGGCCTCGCCTTTCCAATATATGTTTTTACCGGATTATCTGATGTATGGATTAAATTCAGCCCAGTACAACCATCGACGCCTGGCTACCGATGCTACGATCCTCTATCAGGCTCCCGAAAATTCGGTCCCCACCCCCTGGTACTTCACTCCGGTTTTCGTTTTTGCTTTCGGTGTCCTCCTGATTATTCTGATCCTTTACAAAAGTAAAAGCAGATGCTTATTAAACACCGTCACCGTGCTGATGTTCCTTTTCTCGGGTATCGTAGGCTGTCTGATCGTTTTCCTGGGCGCTTTCACGGAACATCCATTGATCGCCCCCATTTTGAATATTCTATGGGCAAATCCTCTGAAGCTTTTCGTTTGGCCGTTTCTGCTCTGAAGACAGCTTCCCCGTACGATCCTTTTTTATCTGCATTTCTATCTTATTATGCTGACCGTTGCTTTGCCTGTCTGGATATTCGCCCAGCCTGCTATCCCCATGGCCAGCCTTTCTTTAATTATACTTTTACTTTATCTCTGTTTACAAATAAGAAAGAAAGCTTATATGTGCTGAAAATCAAGGATCAGATATGAACAAACGGCTTTTGTTTCAAAAAGTCCCTAAAATTCTTTGCATATCTGAAAATATCACCTATATTTGCATTCGCAAAACGATGGTGTCATAGCTCAGTCGGTAGAGCAAAGGACTGAAAATCCTTGTGTCCCTGGTTCGATTCCAGGTGATACCACAGAAAAAGAAACCTCCGGGTTTCTTTTTTTTCAATCAAGGGGACGGTTCCTTTGGTTGATTTCGGGTCAACCGGAAAATATCTGAGAACCTCTCCATAAAGAACTCTCGCACACGACTTGCTTTCAATCTCGGGATATTCTTCTTAAACCTTCATCGATAGCGTACTTTTCAGGTATTACCTACCCTCTAAAACTTAAATTGTGGGATATAGTTTTTTATTCCGATTAGTTTTTGTTTATTTGTAACGCAGTGGTTAGGAGTAATATATAATGAATCAGCAGGAATTTCTAGAGGGGATAAATCTTAAAAAGCTGTCGGCATGGAAGCAGTTGTACCGCTATTATTACGGTGCTTTGTGTAACTATTCTATGCGCATAACATCCGATCATACGGTGTCGGAGGATATCGTACAAGAATGTTTTATTGCAGTATGGGATTCAACGGCACTCTTCACGGATGTCAGGGCATTGAAGGTGTATTTTTTCCGGGCTGTATACAACAATTCTTTAAAGTATTTGCGGGACAAACAGGTGGGTGAGCAACATCTGAAACATTGGCAGGATAAGCAGGAAGAGGTGACAGAAGATTATTTTTACCAGGCCGTAGAAGAGGAAGTGATACGGAGGGTGAATCAGGTGATGGCAGATTTACCGGAACAGCAGCGAAAGGTATTGGAAATGAGCATGGCCGGAATGACGGTCCAGGCTGTAGCGGAAGCGTTGGGCATGACTGCGAATACGGTAAAAACCCATAAGAAAAGGGCCTATGCTTATCTGAAAGAACACTTACAGGATATTTACCTTTTTTGGCCCCTCTTTTTTACCATCGATCCTACTTAAAAATCTTTTTTATATTCTTGTCACCCGCTGGAGAGTTTTTCGGATTTACTATATAAAAAATGATATAAATCTGAAAACTATGTTGTGGGATAAATTGGTGGAAAAGTCGGAAGAATTGCTGGAACACCTGGTAAACAGTCCGGAAAAAGAATTATCCGACGGACGCTTGCGGGAATTATCGGAAAAGATGCAACAACCCGGATATACCGGACAAAAGCTGAAGGAACAGCAGGGATTCGATTATTATCCGGCTTTTCGGCAGATTGCCGACCGGCAGCGCCGTTTTCGGATGGGGCGGGCAATGCGTATTGCAGCCTCGATCGGTTTGCCTTTGTGTCTGGGAGCGACGGCTTATTTTTTTCTGGCCGATCCCCTTGAGCCTTTGCAGCCATCCCAAACAGCAATGACTGAGGTAAAACCTGGTGGAAATAAAGCTATTCTGGAAATGG
>CAJKZL010000214.1 GCA_905204385.1 uncultured Odoribacter sp.
AGTTCGAGGGGATTCCCCTCCACCGTGACTTGAAATTTGACCGGGTTCATCCGAATATTGCCATAGGTCATGAGTGTTTCTCCTTCCCTGTGATTCCGCCGGATGACGCTTCTCACCCGGGCTACCAATTCCACCAGGTGGAAGGGTTTCGGGAGATAGTCGTCGGCCCCCAGGTCTAATCCCCGCACTTTATCTTCCAGCGAGTCTTTTGCCGAGATGATGATGACGTTTTCTTTTTTATGGTTACGTTTTACTTCTTCCAGCAAGGTCAGTCCGTTACCATCCGGGAGCATAATATCCAGCAGAATGCAATCGTAAGAGTAATCTTCCATCTTTTCCATCGCTTTTTGGTAAGTAGGAGCCTCCTCTGTGACGAATCTTTCTTTCTCCAGAGTTTTGCATATGATTTCCCGCAAGGAGGGATCGTCTTCTACCACAAGGATTTTCATGTCGCTATCAGTTATATAAAAAGATGACTTCTTTTTCCGTCGGCCTATTCCCCTGATAAAATACGGGGAATGCCGGAGGATTTACAGGCACAAACAAATATAATGATTCTGAAATAATTCTGAAATATTCCTGAGGAAAGAGAACGCCGATAGTTTTGCTGCGTAGAATATATTTCCTTTATTTGTAAAAACAGATTGAAGATCATGGCAGAAAAATCGTATTGTTATCGGTATCCCCGGCCCGCGGTTACTACTGATTGCGTCGTATTGGGCTGGGGGAAAGGATCGCTGAAAGTGTTGCTTGTACAAAGAGGGAAAGAGCCTTTTCAAGGGAGCTGGGCTTTGCCGGGAGGATTTCTGGAAATGGAGGAGGATGCGGAAAGCGGTGCCCGGCGCGAACTGAAAGAAGAGACGGGAATAGAAGGAATCTGTATGGAGCAATTGTATGCTTTTACGACGGTAGACCGGGATCCCCGTTACCGGGTGATTAGCATAGCTTTCACGTCTCTGGTGGCTTTGGAGAACTGCAAAGCCGGTGCGGGGGACGATGCGGCGCGGGTGGAATGGTTTCCCTTGGAAAAAATGCCTGGTCTGGCCTTCGATCATCGGTGCATTTTGCAAAAGGCTTTAAATCGTTGGCAAATGAGAAGCCGCTATTATCCTCTTGGCAGGGAGGCTTTACCGGAATGGTTCACGATGGATGAGTTGAGACAATTGTACGAAGCTATCCGGGATGTACGATTGGAGGAAATAATGTTCCGGGAGCATTTGTTGCGGACCGGAATCGTGGAAGAGCAGAAAACGGAAGGTGATATTTCAATCGGGAAAAGGAAATATCGGTTTATCCCGGAAAGATATGAACGGGGTATAAAGGAAGGGTTTGAATTTAAAATTTGAAACCGCATGGAAAAAATTTTGTGGATGATCATCGATATGCAAAATGATTTTTGTTCCCCTTCGGGGGCTTTATATGTCCCGGGAGCAGAAAAGGATGCAGAGCGGGTCGCTTGGTTGATGGAAGCATGGCAGAGTCGAATTGCAGCAGTTTTGCTTACGAGGGACGAACATCAGGTGATGGACATCGCTCATCCGGTGTTCTGGAAAAACCCGGAAGGATATGCTCCGCCGGTTTTTACCCGGATCACAGCAGCCGAAGTCAGGCAGGGCAGATGGAGGCCCCGGAGGGAGAAAGTCCTTGTTCTCGATTATCTGCAACAATTGGAGGCGAGAGGGGAAGGATTGACCATATGGCCTGAACATTGCATCGTAGGAAGCGAAGGAGCAGCCATTTTTCCGGTTGTCATGGAAGCCGTTCAAAAATGGTGTCGCACAGGAAAGTACGTAAATATGTTGACGAAAGGGACTTATCCCTTGGCAGAGCATTACGGGGCTTTTCAGGCAGAAGTCCCCCGCCCGGAAGTGCCGGAAACGCAGTTGAATTTATTTTGGCTGCAAAAGTTAAAAGCATACGACCGGATCTGGGTGGCGGGAGAAGCCCGGAGCCATTGCGTGGCCCGGACTCTCGGCCAATTGCTGGACTTTCCAGATATCGTCCGTAAGTTGGTAATACTTAGTGATTGCATGAGTCCGGTGGCCGGTGACGAGGAAAAGACTTGCCGATTGTTCGGGCTGCTTACCGACAGGGGGGCCACGCTTACAACGGCTGCCGGTCTGGTAGCATAAAAGGACGGAAAACAAAAAGGTTTATGATCATCAGGGATTTTATCGATAACGATCTGTATAAATTTACCACCATGAACGCCATTCAGAAGATGTTTCCGGATGCAGAGGTGGCCTATAGCTTTATCGACAGGGGAAAAACGGAATTTCCGGCTGGTTTTGCCGAAGCATTAAGAGCAGAGGTGGACGCGATGGCAGATCTGAAGCTTTCTGCCGAAGCGGAACGGTTTATGCGGAGAAAGTGTTACTATTTCGATGCAGTATTTTTTGATTTACTGAAAGGCTACCGTTATGATCCTTCGGAGGTGACTATTCATCAGCAGGGAGGGGAGTTGAAAGTGGAAATCCGGGGATTATGGTACCGGACTGTTTTATGGGAAGTGCCTCTGATGGCCTTGATTTCCGAACTTTATTTCCGGATGACCGGTCAACCTGCCCGCCGGGTAGAAGAAAAAGCCATAGTCAAGGCAAAACGATTCGCAGCGATAGGAGCCCATATATCGGAATTCGGAACGCGACGCCGGTTTTCCTTCGAGGTGCAGGATCAGGTGATCGGATTGCTGAAGGAGTATGCTTCTCACCATCTCAAGGGTTCCAGCAATGTATTTATGGCCATGAAATATGATCTTACCCCGATGGGGACTCATCCCCATGAGTGGTTTATGTATCATGGCGCACATTATGGCTACCGGGTTGCCAACGAGCTGGCATTGGCCAACTGGGTGAATGTCTACGAGGGCAATCTGGGGATTGCTTTGACAGATACCTATACTACGGACAACTTTTTCAGGATCTTTAATACAAAATATGCCAAGCTATTCGACGGATTGCGCTGGGATAGCGGCGATCCCTTCGCTTTTACCGAAAAAGCGCTGAAGCATTACCGGGAAAACAGAATCGATCCCCGGACCAAGACGGTGGTGTACAGTGATTCGCTGGACCTGGAAGAGGTGGAGAAAATCCGTTCTTTTGTCGGCGGTCGTTTGCATGACGTCTACGGTATAGGGACTTACCTGACGAATGATGCCGGCGTCCAGCCCTTGAATATGGTGATCAAAATGTTCGAATGTAAACCACGGGGATGCCGGGATTTCCTGCCTGTAGTGAAGCTTTCGGATGTTGCCGGCAAGCATACCGGCGATCCCCGGGAAATAGCTTTGTGCCTTCAAACCCTGAGAATCTGAAAGTCACTTCGATGAATAAAACTGATGTGTTAAAAGAATTTTCGATGAACGAGGAGTGCCCTTCGGTCACTTAATGAACGATGAACGATCCGCAGGGTCTATTATCGTTCATCATTCATCGTTCATCGTTACTTATAAATTTTAGAACCCGTTCCAAAATTTATCTTACTCTTTTATTGGTGATGCGTTCGAATTGTCGGAACAACTCGGCCGGTTGGTTCAGGGGGGAAGGAGGATAGGCTTTGGGGTCGAGGATGGGAAAAGGCTGGATTGGAATATTTTGATACCTGGCGTGAAGGGTGGCTGCCAGGACGACCTGAAAAGTGTAAAACAGATGGATGAATTCGTAAGAACTCAATAGATCCTCGGAACGGATCAAAGAATAATGATAGACTTTCAGGATATACATAAAAACCAATAATTGGGTATCGTTTACCCGGTAGTGTGGATTGATCCCGAAATTAGGAACGGCCCAGAACCGCAGGAAATGATCGGGAAGATCCAGGTTGGTGGCCCCGCTGTTTTGATGGATGTAATCGAAACTCTGCATCAACATCTTATATTCGTAGGGAGAAAATCTTATTTTCTCGTTTTCTGCATTCGACTGATCTGACATCATAATGGTTTTAATTTAGGTTGACCGGATTTAGCAATAGTTACTTCGCGTGGAGAAAATTTTCATCGGTTTTCCGTTTGTTGAATCTCAGGTGAAACGCACTTTGTAGTTTAACCCATAGGGATAAAAACGAAAAGGCAGCTCCGCCTGTCCCGCTGTCCTATAACCACTATGGTGTATGGTGGGCACATTAATGCTCCACACGGGGGTACGGAACCGCCGTATGGATTTGCAAACATAATTTTATGCCTGCAATCATGGCGAATACCGCACCATAGTGAGTTATAGGACGGCGCAAATATAACTATAAAATTTGTTATTATTAATATTAATCTTTTATATTTGCTCCTTCTGGAATGATAAAATGAGCGACGAAGCTCTACTTTTCAGACGGATGCAGGAAGGCGATTGGGCTGCTTTTGATTTCTTTTTCAAGGAATTTACAGAGCGGTTGTATCTTTATGCGGTGGCTTTTGTAAAGGAACGCGCTCCGGCTGAAGATATCGTACAGGAAGTGTTTATTTATCTCTGGACGAACCGGAGCAAAATCCGATATACCGGATCCGTTTATGCTTACCTGTTGCAATCGGTAAAAAATGCCTGCCTTAACTGGAAAGCCCATCAGTTGGTGGAAGAAAAGTATAAGAAAACGGCTGCAGAAACAGAAGACTCTTTTATCTCGGAATCCGAGTGGGAAGAATTGCGCCAAAAAGTTATGGGGGCGGTGGACAGCCTTCCCCCTAAATGCCGGGAAATCTTCGTTATGGGTGCTATCGACGGATTGAAATACCAGGATATAGCCCGCCAACTGGGAGTCTCTGTGAATACGGTGAAAACCCAAATGAAATTTGCTTATCGGAAAATAAAAGGTCAGTTGGGACAAGAGAATGAGTTGGTGATATTCCTGTTTTTGCTGGGAATAGGAGGGCATTGAACGGCCGGGAGAAGACGAGCGACCTCCTTTTATCCCTGATGCGCTTTACCAATAGTAATTTTTAATAATTTCTTGCATGACAGGCGTCTGATCATCCGTATCTCCTGTTTTTTTGCGTAATTCCAATAATTCTTTTTTCATGGCATGGATGATTTTGCCGTATTGTGGATCCCGGTAAGCATTGTGGTCCTCGTAAGGATCCTTTTGTAAATCATAGAACTCCCAGCTCGGGGTGGTGGCTTCTTCTTCCGATCCGGTCGTGTTGAGCCGGTTACCATAAAAAAAGATCAATTTATAGCGCTCGTTCCGTATACCCATGTGGGCAGGGCGGATAGAGTGGTGGGTCCAATAACGGTAGTACATATTCCGGCGCCAGTCGGGAGGCGTTTGACCTTGAAGATTTTTTCTGAAGCTTTTGCCCTGTGATCCACAAGGTGTTTCCACCCCGGCATAGTCGGCTAACAAGGCTGCAAAGTCTATGTTCAGGATGATATCCTTGTTGCGGGTTCCGGCAGGAATCTCCTTGGGATAACGAATGACGAAGGGCATGCGAAGCGATTCTTCGTACATTAATCTTTTGTCGAAGAAACCGTGTTCTCCCAAAAAGTAGCCTTGGTCGGAAACATAGATAACAATGGTATTATCGCTGATGCCTTCTTCCTGCAGGGCTTGCATCAGGCGCCCGATATTATCGTCTATGGTGGCTCCGCACCTGAGATAATCCTTGATCATTTTCTGGTAAATTTTCCTTCTGGCCTCGGTTTGTTCCATATTTTGGGTCGAAAAGGGCAATTCCGGGTAACGGCGCCACCAGCCTTCCGGATCCCGGCTTGCATATTCCCAGCGCCATCCCAGATTTTCCAACTGTTGGCCGGGAATGGTGCGTCCCGATCGTTCCGGGCCGAATTCAAACAGGCTGGCAGGCTCGGGGAAGGTCACGGAATCGTACAAATGCCTCATGCGTTCGGGAAAATCCCAGGGTTCGTGGGTAGCCTTGAAATGACAACACATCAGAAAAGGTTAGTTTTTATCGCGCTGACGAATCCAATCGATGGTACGTTCGGTTACCAGGTCGGAGGAAAATCCTTTTATCGTAACT
>CAJKZL010000215.1 GCA_905204385.1 uncultured Odoribacter sp.
GGCGCTGGCCGTAAAAAGCGCCGTTATGCTTTCTGGGATAAGCTGAACGGGCGGTTTTTACAGTGGAGTACGGTAGAGCAAGCGTTAACGACGTTTGAAGCGCCCGACCTGCAAGCCAATCCGAAGAGTTTCGATCCCAACGCTATGCAGGGGTATACGCCTTTGTTCCTGGGTGACGGCATCGATAAAAAGTCGTATAACTTTTTAAAGGGGCCTGACGTGCAGGAGAATATGATTTTCTTCACCGGCACCGGAAACAATATACTTCCCGCTGAACATCGGATTCTGGACGCAGCCAGCGGTTTGGATAAAGCCGACTGTATCTGGGCACACCGTCGTTTTGACATGATTTATTATGCGATCGATAATGTCATTTACGTTTTCGAACCTAATTCCCCGATTGGAGCCCATCGGCCCGTATATACCGATCCGGACAATAATATGCGGTTTGTGGAGATGTTTTCGTACGATTCCTACGAAACTAAATTGTATGTTGCCGGGAATAGCGGGTCGCAGGGCTATGTCTACAGGCTTTACCTGGACGATTCCGGCGATCTGACTCAGCCTACCGAGTATCAGAAGGAAGTTGTCGAGAAAGTGGGACCTTTCAGCGAGATTGTAGACATGGAATATTTATTGAAGGATTATTGATGTGAATATGAGATATTTTATTTTTTCTGTTTGGTTTTGCCTTTTGTCTATCGGTGCTTTGCAGGCACAGGTGCATTGTGTAATCCGGGGATCTTTCCCCGGATTAAATACCGATGAAGTGCAATTGGTCGAAGCTACCGTGGACTATCGGTATCATGGTGTCAGCATTCCCGTAAAAGATTACGGATTTGAGTATACTCTGGACTTACCCCGGCATGAAGTCTATAAACTGATTTTTGTGACCCAGGAGCCTCGCGTATGGTATTTTGTTCCTTTTGTGGTGGAGGATGGGGAACTGGAGATTCGGGTAAATGCCGATAAGAGCTATGAAATCACCGGAGGGAAAATGAACGATGTCTATCAAAGTTATCTCAAGGAACAGAAGACAAAGGAACGTAGAGTGCGCTATGATTTCATGCACGACTATTTCAACGGTCAAGTGAATGAACTTTACTTGTTTTTAGTCGTCGAAGAATTGCAAAGGCGTCAGGTTTATCAGGAAGAACTGGACGATAAGCTGGTCGGTGCATGGCAGTCGTTGGCAAAAGAATTTTCGTCCCATCCTTATGCCCGTTTGGGAAAAACGTTAATCGACGGTTTTCACACCGTCAAGCCCGGTGGCAGGTATGTGGAATTCGAGGCTCCCGATTTGAAAGGGAATCTGGTCAACATCACGGATGTCATTCAAGGAAAGGTGGCTGTGCTGGACTTATGGGCTTCCTGGTGTCATCCCTGCCGTAAGAAAGCCATGGCGATGATTCCGGTATACGAAGAATATAAAGACAAAGGATTTGTGGTGGTGGGTGTTGCCCGGGAGTTTAAAAATACGAAAAACCTGGAATTGGCCATTAACAAGGACGGTTATCCCTGGTTGCAATTGCTCGAACTCGACGATAGCCGTCAGATCTGGACCCGTTATATGTTGGGAAATGCAGGCGGAGGTGTCTTTTTGATCGACCGCGACGGAACTATCCTTGCTGTAAATCCTACAGCCGAACAAGTACGCGGTATTTTGAAAGAAAAACTGGATTAAGAATTTCCCGCAGATTGACGACAAGTTATGTGTGTGATCTGCGGGATTGCTTTATAAGGCTATTTTTACCAATGCCGCCTCGGGTGTATAACCAATGGCATAAATGGCATTTTCTTCGGTTTCATACTGGATATTGGACAGGGGAGTATCGATGTGGTAAGTATGGAGGATATTCCCTTCCCAATCCAAGACAAGCAGAGTTTGGCATTTTTGGAAATTTTTCCGCTCATTGCGGTAGGTCTTTCCCGAATAGATGGCATAAATCCGATCTTCTGAAACACTGATGTCCGTGAATCCGAAGCAATTGTCTTTCGAGTAGGAAACATCTGCCTGTCCGTTGATTTTTTCTTTGATGTATACTTTCGGATAACTGAAAATATGTTGCTTGACACGCTCGATTTTTCCGTTGCCGATGCGGCAGATTTCCAGTAGTCCGCTATACATGTCGCCGCATACAAAAGCTTGATTGTCGGGGCGTACTTTTAGAACGCTGCTGGCATACAGAATGCTTTTGGTATATTCCTCGATATCCGGGTGATTAGGATGGTCAGGATAATCCAGAAAATATTCGCTCTGGTTTTGCGCTGGCGTGAACAACAGGTAACGGCCTTCTTTGTACAATCCGGTAGCGATGATTCGATCGCCGGCTTGAACGGCGGCAAGATGTTGTTGTCCGGCAGGCAAGGGGATCTGCAATGATTCAAGTGTGCTAACTCTTGTTGCGATGCCTGCCGGAGCATTAAACAACATTCCTTTATGTATATCTAATATCGTAATTCCTTGATTTCCTGACTTTGCCAATGAATTGGGATACAGGGCCTGACCTGTATTTCTTCCCCGTGAAAAAAGCTGATGTTGCTCTCCGCTTTTCAGATCGAAGCTGACTACATTGGATTTATCATTAGGATTACCGATATAAATACGGTCTCCTTGTTTAACCAACCCGCTGGGTTTGTCGATGTTCCATTTGCGTAAATTTTCCACTACCGAAGTGGTAAGCGTTCCTTCCGATTCGTTCAATTTACTGGTGTAAGCCGGATCTAAAACTTCATTTTCAGAACATGAGGTAATGAAAATGATCGATAACAGGATAAATAGTATGGTTTTCATGGTTAATCGTCTGCTAAATGAATTCCTACAACAAGAGAATGTATTATGCAATACCCACCGGCAGCCTTACATTTCTCCATTTCTTCTTCACCAAATTCTATTGATTCTATATTGCTTAAAGTAACTGATTCTCCTTTCTTATTTGCCTTAGAATTAAAATTGAACAGAAGGTATATAGTTACTAATACAATAATTAAAACTAGAGACGACCGTTTCTTCATTTCCAAATATTACTTAAATTTGGACACAAATCTACATTGTAATTAATTACATTGCATGGTTTGAGTGCGAATATTTGTTTAAGATTTGTTTATTCTTGATGAAGAAGATTGCTGAAGGTGGCTATAGTGCTTCAATTGCTAATATAGCTATTGTAATAGTATTAATTATTTTTTCGATAGTTTTTGGGGATATTTATTTCCGAAGTAAATTTAATTTTAGTTGCCATTTGCATAATACGGTATTTATTGCTGTAAAGGAATTGAACATGAAGTCGGTGGAAAAAGAGAGTCGGGGTGTTATTTCTGCTAAAGACGATAGCACGTTCAAAATAGTAAGAGATGAAATAAAACATTTATGTAAATATGATTCATGCATGACTATAAATGATAATATTTATCGTGCTATTTATGATATTGCTAATTTGGAAATTTGGAATCTCAAATCCCTAAGTAATATTATTGAAAGAGATTTGGCTGATTTATGTCCTCCTTATCGATTGATGCGTGTCGATAGTACAAATATGACTTTTGACACATGGGAGTATATGGTGGAGGGTTATACTTCCGAAAAGTTGGACCAATCCTACACTATTCCCTTAGGTTTTTTAGATAAGCATCAATTAAAAATCCGTTACACTTATCCCTGGAGTTTCTTTTGGAAGGCGGAAGGCAAAAAATTGTCGGTTATATTTATCTTGTTATCCTTGGTGGCCACCTGCATCGGATTATTTTTGAAGTTGTTGTGGAATGCCAGAAGGAAAGCTGCGAATCAGGAATTGTTTGCGCAAGCTTTAATTCATGATCTCAAATCTCCTATTGCGGCTCTCCGCTTGAAAACGTATCAGATGAAACTTGCTTCAAAAGAACCCTATACGAAAGAACAGGAGCAATTATACCATGATACTCTTCAACAGATTGCGGCTATACTTTCATCGGCCGACCAAGTCTTGCAGGATTCTATCGATGAGAAAGGAATAAGCCTTAAGCCGGAGTGGACGAATATCAGAAAAATCATCGACGAACAAGTGAATATTATTTTAGCTGCTCAGGAAAATGAAAAACAGGTGGACGTAAATATCCTTTACCAACTCTCTGATCCGGTTATATTTGCCGATCCTGACCATATTTCACGAGTTATACTGAATTTACTCGATAATGCCGTTAAATATTCTGACGAAAAGGTGGTGATCCGGATTACCTGCCAGGAGGAGGGCAAATATGTGTCGATCGGTTTGCAGGATGATGGGCATGGTATTGCCAAAAAAGATTTGAAGCATATCTTTGAGAAAAATTTTAGGACTAGGACAGATGCTCAAGGAAAAAAAGTGAAAGGGTATGGTATCGGTCTAAGTTATGTGAAAACTGTGGTCCGATTGCATCGCGGAAAAATAAAGGTAGAAAGTGAAGTCGGAAAAGGTACGACATTTATCATCAAATTGAGAAATGGAAAAAAGAATTAAACTTTTGTATGCGGAGGATTCAACGGATTGGGCCACCATGATCGGCCAATTGTTGACGCCAAATGGCTTTGTCGTCAGAGTGGCAAAGGATGGGGACGAAGCTTTAAAACTGTTCCGTACCGATCTTCCCGATATGGTGTTGTTGGATATCGATTTGCCTGGTCGTAATGGCTGGGATTTGTTTCGCGAATTTAAACAAGAAAAAGAATGGATACCCGTTGTATTGTATTCTTCTTTCTTCGATTCGAAAAGGATCAGTGAAGCTTTTGGCTTGGGTGCAGAAGATTTTTTGAGTAAAACCTGTCCTCCCGAGGAATTAACCGATCGGTTGCTGGCTTTCTACGAACGCGCAAAGGCTAGAAAAGAAAAAGCCGAGATTATAAAAATCTCCCGGTACACGGCTTTTAATCCGGTTACCGGTCTCCTTTGCTGTGGTGATCAAAGAGAAGTGTTAAAACACAATGAGTCCTGTTTGTTATATCTTTTGTGCTTGCGGATGAATAAGGAATCGGATAAAAAATATCTTTGTGAGGGAATCTGGGGTAAAGGGATGTATAATGACACTAAATGCAAAGCCTTAAAAATTTATGTCACCAATCTTAGAAAATATTTAGCTTCCGATCCCCTCATTCGGATAACGAATAGAAGATGGGGCGGATATTGCTTGATCGATAACCTGGATAGGGCCGATTAATTGCCCTTAAGCGGTATGTTGCTAGGCGGGAGGAAGGGATGGAAGAATAACCAGCCAGGAATTTCCCGAGCTGGTTATTGCCGATCCTTATCAGTGAAAGAGACTTATGGTGTTTGGGGATGCTTTTTGACGTAAGTATTAAAACGATCGGTTTTGCTGTACCCTGTAGCTTTTTTCGTTTCAAAGTTTACTATCGTTAACAAATACCGTTCACCTTCTTCCAGGTCTGAAGGGATCCATCTGATGGAATCCTGACCATGTCGGATGATTCCGATCATGTTTTCATCTGCGAAACTCTTTACATATACTCTTATATCCAACGGCTGATTTATTGTGCCTGTGATAGTCACAGGAGTGTTTAAATAAACAGTGTCCGGTAAGCTGATCGAATAAATAACGTCATAGGGATCGTAGTAATCTTTATCACAACTTCCCATCAACAGTGGGAGTACCGATATACTCAATACGAATGCAAATAATGAATTTTTCATGTTATGAGAAATTTTCTGTAACTAAAGGTCTTAAAATTATCCGGTAAATAAGTTTAAGCAATACTTTTGACGTAAAAATAACCAAACTCATGCGACATACCATGATAATTTTGAAAATTGTAATTGTAAACGTGTTTTATAAATTATTGAAAAACAGTGGATAAAATAAGACAGTTTGTAAAAAAATAGTAATTTGAGAAAAATGAACTGACTGTGCTTTTATTTTGCTTCTGATGAGAATAAGTTTTGAATTCCCTCTATAATGTCACTTCGATCTTCTAGGTTCAATTTTTTTCGGAT
>CAJKZL010000216.1 GCA_905204385.1 uncultured Odoribacter sp.
GAAGTAACTAACTCCTTTTGTGGAGAGATACGTACAACGATCTATAAGTGATCAGGAGTTCTTTTTGTCTGAAGAGCCGGCTTATATAGTAAAGCGATTCATTAACTATAAAAAATTAATTTATGAAAAAGTACATTTGCACTGTATGTGATTACGTTTATGATCCTGAAATAGGTGATCCTGAAAATGGTATTGAAGCGGGAACTTCCTTAGAAGATTTGCCGGACGATTGGACCTGTCCGTTATGCGGAGTGGGGAAAGATCAATTCGAGCCTGTTGAGGACTGATTTTTTAAAGTAAATAAAATACCTTTACTTTGTTTTTTAGACGTGTAAGTCAGAATCTCTTTTTGGGTAAAGAGGATATATAGGGGTCGGCAAACCTTATGACTGGTTGGCGGTATCGGAAAATTCTGAACAAGGATTTATCGAACCGCCAATTTTTTACATGATACAGAATAAGTAAAAAAACGTATGAAAATAGCGGAAGATAAGTATTGTTCTTTCCCGGAATATAAATAGCTTTGCATACCTTTTGGGAAAATTTTTAAACGAAAGAAATGCACAATATACGTATTGCTTGTACTGTTTTTTCACTGGTCCTTGTGTTGTGGGCTGGATTTGCCGGAGAAATACAGGCGCAGGAGAAAAAACAAGGCTGGATAAAAAGATTGAGATACAGGCGTGTAATGCGCAGGGTACTGAAGGGAGATATTCAGTTGTCCGGAGCTTTTGCCTTGTATCCCATGGCCTTTAAATGGGCAGAAGAATTCCGGAAAATGCATCCGAAAGTCCGGATCGACATTTCTGCCGGCGGAGCAGGATAAGGGATAACGGATGCTTTGGCAAAAGTGGTGGATTTAGGGATGGTTTCGAGGGATATTTATCCTCAGGAAATCGAGAAGGGGGCTTTTCCGATTGCGGTGGTCAAAGACGCCGTAGTGCCGACCATCAATTCGAATAATCCTTTGATCAGGCAGATATTGACTACCGGCTTGAGAAAGGAGGCTGCCAGAGAGCTGTGGGTAACGGCAACTGCTAAAACCTGGGGAGATGTGTTAGGTACGGCGAGTACTATACCGGTGCATGTTTATACCCGTTCGGACGCCTGCGGCGCAGCCGAAACTTTTGCCGCCTGGCTGGATGTAAAGCAGGAAGATCTGGAAGGAACCGCCGTTTTCGGCGATCCCGGAGTTACTTCGGTGGTGCAAAGGGATAAGGTCGGCTTAGGGTTTAAAAATATCGCTTATGCCTATGATATTAACTCCAAAAAGAATTACAGGCATATAGCCGTTATACCTCTGGATTTAAACGATAACGGCAAGATCGATCCGGAAGAAGATTTTTATTCCACCAGCGCAGAACTGAATGCAGCTATTGCAGAAGGAAGATACCCCAGCCCGCCGGCGAGAAATCTTTTTCTGGTGTCTAACGGGGTACCGGAAAAGCCCGAAGTGCTGGCTTTTCTTGAATTCATTCTGACGGATGGCCAGCAATATGCCCCTGAAGTGGGTTATATCGGATTGGCGCCGGAATTATTGGAAGAAGAATTATCCAAACTACAACCACAATGAGCAGGGACGGAGAGTGTAAGATGGCGGAAAAAACGTCGGTCTATCGTTTGTTGAAGGACAAGATGGCTGGTTCGGTGATGTTTTCGTTTACGATGATTTCGGTGCTGTTGGTGATTTTCATAGCGGTCGGCTTGGTCATCAAGTCTTTGCCTATTCTCCATGAAAAATCTCTGTGGGATTTGCTGTTGACTTCAAAATGGAAGCCCATGCGTGGCGATTTTGGGTTTCTTCCTTTTATTATGGGTACTTTGTGGGTAACGGGCATTGCCATCATCTGGACTTTGCCGGTCTCTTTGTTTACGGCCATATTCCTGACGGAAAATTCCCGCACCTGGGTGAAAAAAGTGGTTTTCCCGGCTCTGGATATTCTGGCGGGTTTACCTTCTGTGGTTTACGGGGTTTGGGGAATATTGGTGGTTGTACCCTGGATTTCCGATTGGCTGGCTCCTCATTTTGTAGAGTATTCTACCGGATATTCTACTCTTGCTGCAGGAATTGTGTTGGGAATCATGATATTACCTTTGCTTATCAGTCTTTTTGTCGAGTTATTCTCCTCCGTTCCCCAGGAGTTCCGGGATGCTTCCTTGTCGTTGGGGGCCACCCGCTGGCAAACGACAAAATATGTGCTGTTGAGAAAGACTTTTCCGGGAATCGTCGCCTCCGTCACTTTAGCGATTTCCAGGGCTATGGGCGAGACGATTGCCGTGTTGATGGTGTGTGGCAACATTGTGCAGTTGCCTGATTCGCTTTTTGACGGTTGTTATCCTTTGCCTGCGCTCATTGCTAATAATTATGGGGAAATGTTGTCGCTGCCTTTGTATGAATCGGCTTTGATGTTGGCAGCCCTGATCCTTTTTGTCGTGGTATTTGTATTTAATATTGCTTCCCGTTTGATTTTGCGGAAGATAGAACAGAATTTAGCATAATGAAGATCAAATTCGTCGAAGAAAAAATTATAAAGGGGGTGATGTTGACTACAACATTGCTGGTCTTTCTTTTTGTTGGCAGTATTCTGTTTACCATTGTGAGCAACGGTTGGGCGGCCCTAAGCTGGGAAATGATTACCTCCTTGCCCGGCGGTGGATTTTATATCGGTAAGGAAGGGGGGCTGTTGAATGCGATCGTAGGTTCTCTCTATATTGTGGGAGCCTCTACCGTTCTGGGGTTGATAGTGAGTATTCCGGTCGTGTTTTATTTGAATGTTTACCTGAAGAAAAATTCTCGTCGTGCTTCCATTGCCCGTTTGGCTTATGATGTACTTTTCGGCATTCCTTCTATCGTATATGGAGCTTTTGCCTTTACCATTATGATTTATTTCGGTCTAAAGACTTCATTGGCGGGGGGAATCATCGTGATTACTCTTTTGATCATACCGATTTTTATCCGGTCGATGGATGAAATAGCGCGTGAATTGCCTCAGGATATGCTGAATGCTTCTTACTCTTTGGGAGCGACCCGTTATGAGACGATTAAAGTGGTGGTCCGGCAAATTGCACCTGGCATAGCCACTGCTACTCTGCTCTCCATCGGGCGGGCCATCGGGGATGCCGCTGCCGTTCTCTTTACAGCCGGATATACGGATAGCATTCCGACCTCTTTGGGACAACCGGCGGCTACTTTGCCTTTAGCTGTTTTTTTTCAGTTAAGCAGTCCTATTCCGGAAGTTCAGGAAAGGGCCTATGCCGCTGCTCTGATATTAACTGTAATTGTTTTGGTACTGAGTATTTTGGGACGGATAATTACAAATCGGTTTTCGAGAAATAAGATTTAAGGGCTTCGGAGTTACTAATTTTTTTTTCAGCAATTTTGTAAATTGATTATATGAATATCCCTTTGTTAGGCAATAAGATGAAATGGTATATGAAGGATTGGAATGAAACTGAATTGAAAAAAGGTTTTTTTCGTCCTAATCAAAAATTTTGTACCGATAACAACAGACGTTCGAATATTGTTGTAGAGAATTTGAATGTTGCCATACAGCATAATCAGATATTGAAAAATGTATCGGCGGAAATTCCGGACCGTAAAATTACCTGCATCATCGGGCCTTCGGGGTGTGGTAAGTCGACTTTGTTGAAAAGCCTTAACCGGCTGTTGGACAATAATGAGGATGTAAAGATCACAGGTAACGTACGGGTAGACGGGGAGGAGTTGTATGCTCCTGGCGTGGAAATCACCCATATCAGGCGTAAGATGGGGTTGCTGTCGCAACGGCCTTGTCCCCTGCCTATGTCGATTTACGATAACATTGCTTACGGTTGCCGGATACACGGATTGCGCAACCGGAAAAAACTGAATCTGGTGGTTCGTTATTATCTGCAAGCGGTGGGCTTGTGGGAAGAGGTAAAAGACCGTCTGCATACTCCGGCAAGCCGGATGTCTATCGGTCAGCAACAGCGTTTATGTCTGGCCCGGGGGCTGGCCGTGGAACCTCAATTTATCCTGGCCGATGAAGCGACGTCGGCTTTAGATCCGATATCCAGTAAGACCATCGAGGATCTTTTTCTCAAGCTGAAAGAAGAATATGCTATCATATTGGTAACCCATACTTTGCGTCAGGCGCTTCGGATTGCCGATTACGTGATCTTTATGTACCTTGGAGAAATTGTGGAAGCCGGGCCGGCGGAACAAATTTTCAAGCATCCACAGAAAGAATTGACGCAGAAATATCTCGCCGGCGTTTTTAGTTGACATAAACAATAGGTCTATGAAAGAGTTAGCTTTTCAATTGAATAACCGTTTCCTGGGAAAATCGCCCGAAGAAGTTTTGGACTATTTTTTGAGAGAATACCGGGGACAGATTGCACTGGCTTCGAGTTTGAGTATAGAAGATCAAGTGTTGACCGACTTGATTTGTAAGATCGACCCGAAGACCCGCATTTTTACGCTAGATACAGGCCGCTTATTTCCGGAGACTTATAGTTTGATCGAGCGGACCAATATGACCTATGGCATTAGAATTCAGTTATTTTATCCCGATTACCGCCGATTAGAGCAGATGGTAAATGAAAATGGGGTTAATCTATTTTATGAAAGCATAGAAAAAAGAAGGCTATGTTGCCACATCAGAAAGCTTGAACCTTTAAAGAGAGCTTTTGTAGGCTTGAAAGTCTGGATTTGTGGCTTGCGGCATGCCCAATCGGTTACACGTAGCGATAATCGGTTGGTGGAATGGGATGAAAATAACAACATGTTGAAAGTCAATCCGCTCATCGATTGGACAGAGGAACAGGTATGGGATTATATTCGTCGCTGCGGAGTTCCCTATAATAAATTGCATGACCAGGGGTTCCCCAGCATCGGCTGTCAGCCTTGTACCCGCGCAGTGGCAGCCGGAGAGGATATCCGTGCAGGACGCTGGTGGTGGGAAGATCCCATGCATAAGGAATGCGGACTACATAAATAATTTGAGCTTTCCGGTAGGGACATGCCTCTACCGAAGCAGGAATCATTTCTTCTTCTTTAATCGACTTCACCGGCAGATTCGAATCTGTCGGTGAGAAAAGATCTTTGTGCATGAAAAAACAGGGAATATAATCGTCTTTTTTCTAAAATAGGGTTGTATATATTAATGGGGGTGTGTCTTGAAAAGTGTATTATTTTTCTGTGTGTGATTGAAAATTTAGGGGGTGTTGTTGAAATAATTGATAAATTATTTATATTTGTGTCTTGAAAATAGGGGTATTTCTGAAATGTATTAATTCTGTCCGTACAAAATAAAGATACCTATGAAGCAAAGTCAGCATAATACTATTTATGGCCCTGGAATGCGGGGCGGGTTTAAAAGCGCCTCCTTAACTCCGACACACTTACCTGATAAATACATAAATAATCGACATGATGACAACACTTAGATTTAAGATGGTTGAAGAAGCCATTGGCAGAAAAGCGGTGGAACTCCCCCTGGAATCGGAGAGACCGGCTGACTATTTTGGAAAATATGTTTTTGACCGTTCGAAGATGCGGAAGTATTTACCTAAGGATTGTTATGAAACTTATTTGAATACGATGAAAAACGGGACTCCTTTAAGCATGGAGACTGCCGATTGCATTGCTGCCGGGATGAAACAATGGGCGATGGATCTGGGAGCTACACATTATACACATTGGTTTCAGCCTTTAACCGGGGGCACGGCTGAAAAGCACGATGCTTTAATCGAACCCGATTCAGCAGGAGTCATTATAGAGGAACTTACACGAAAATTGTTGATACAGCAGGAACCCGATGCGTCGAGTTTTCCGAGCGGTGGCTTACGGAATACTTTCGAGGCCCGGGGATATAGCGCCTGGGATCCCGCCTCTCCGGCATTTATCGTAGACAGGACTCTGTGTATGCCTACCATATTTATCGCTTATACGGGAGCAGCGCTGGATTACAAGGCTCCT
>CAJKZL010000217.1 GCA_905204385.1 uncultured Odoribacter sp.
CGGAATCGGATTTTCTGGACAAAGCACCGGATGGTTCACGGCTGGAAGAAGATAACAATCCGTATTGGGACTGGGTGGGCACTTTCCCGGGTTGGATCGATGCGGGGGTGGAACGCGTGGAGTATACTCCCGTGGAAGTGGACGGCTGCTATACGAAAGTGAAGCGGGAAAGCCGGATCGGTTTTGCCGAAACGCCCTGGGTCAGCACCGGATATTATGCGGCGCCTGGCGAGTGGATCACTTTGGTGAAGCCTTCGCGCTTGAAAACAGCCGTGAGCTGGCGCATCGGAGAATGGAAATGTGAACTGGAAGGCACAGCGACTCTGCAACGTTACGGGAAGGTGTTCGAAACCGGAGAGTTTACCGCCGATACCATGAGGATAAGATCGTGGTTCGGAGGGCATATTTACATTTTGCCGGAAGAGCCTTTTACCCAACCGGAAACTTTTATATTGAAAGGAGGCATTAAATCCCCTGATTTTATTGCGGGAAAAACCAATCTGTCCGATTGGAAGGAAGAGATCAGACAGGCTCGGATTCCTTATGCCGAACTGATCGGGAAACGCACCGTCTGGACCTTGCCCATCGAGACTTTGCTGAAGATCAACGATCCCGAAGGGTTGCTTCGGTTGTACGACGATTTTATCGAAAATGACTTTTGGGCGATTCACGGTTTGAGTCCGGAAGGTATAGGAGTAAACAAGGCTCCCGATTTTCCGGTGCGCATTGTGCAGGATATCCAGTTGTGCAACGGAAAAGCTTCTCATAGCGGCTATCCCGTGATGATCGATAAAAGCGAGGCCAACCTGGGGACGGATGTGGACGGCATGCGCTCTACCAGTGTAGCCTGGAATTTCTTTAAAGAACTGGGACATAACTATCAGACTTGGTGCTGGAGTTGGGAGGCGGTGACGGAGGTCGTGAATATGCTGCCTTATTATCATGCCCGTGCAAGGGTGTTGGGACAATGGCCTACAGTACGCAGCGAAAAGGACGAAGCCGACCGGGGAGTATTGAAATGGAAAGAATATATCATTCCGGAATATGTAAAAGTGCAGGATGAGGCTAAAGATTTTGACGAAAGTACGAGTGACCTGGGAAAAATCATTAATACGCAAAATGCCCGAATGATGCCGTTCATCCAGCTGGCACAGCAGTATGGCTGGGGATTGTATGCCTATCTGGGAAAATACTCCCGGAATATGTTGGAAAGCCGGTATGCCAAGGTCATCAAGGCATTGAGGTCGAATGGACGAAGGGATTTCTTCTGTAAACGAGTGTGTGAATATGCAAATGCCAATCTGATGCCTTTTTTCGATGCCTGGGGCATCAAATACAGTGAAGCTGCTGCCCAGGATATGCAATTGTATCCGGAATATACCGGCGAAAAATTCTGGGAAAACTGGGAAGCTTCGCGGATGCCGGAGGACAATTCCGGTGACTTTACTCCTGCCATTCAGTTGGCCGATCATAATTACAATGAGGTGTATATGATGATGGATGAAACCTTATGGAAAATCGACAGCGTGTCCGGAGAAGAAGGGACGTCGCTCGTTGGGAACCTGATCGACGGAACTACTAAGTATTGGGGATCCGAGAGGGTGAATCGGACGGACTTTACCGGTAAAGAGCCCTGGTTTGCACTGGATATGAGAAATGTATATACCGTGTCTAAAATTAATGTCAGACACCGCAATAGTCTGAGTACCTGGAGATGGCATCCCCAAATATTCAAGATCGAAACCAAAATTTCTCCGGACGGGGAATGGAGGGAAGTGGGAACGGTAACGGCGGAGAAAGAAGAATCGCTGATCGGTAAAATGATGTCCCTGGATATCGATCCGTTTACCGGACGGTATGTGCGGGTGACCCTTATGAAAGCTTATGAAGATAATAAAGGGAATGTCGAGGGAGGACTCTATTTGGACGAATTTACGGTGACCGCCAAGCCTTCGTTCGAAGAAGGGGCTAACGATGAGATTGAACTGGATTTTCCGGAATGGAAGTAATTTAAAATGTCGGGAAAAATGAAAACGAAAATACTATATCTGCTCATGTTGCTTTTAGCGGCGGCAAGCATCAGTTCCTGCCAGGACGATGAAATCGGAGGAGGAGCTACAGCCGAGGAAGTACAGCCTTATACGGGAGTGTATAGGGGCAGAATGACCGCTTATCTGGAAGATGCTGAGGTTGCACGGATGTGGCAACAAGTAAAGGTGGAGACCCTGGAGGATACCATCGCCCTGACCATGGAACAATTCAGGGTGGAGGATATGAATTTCGGGGATATTGTCCTTAAAGGTGTGGAAGCGCAACGGGATGGGGAAGCCATGACGTTTCATATGATTTCTAATGAACGCATGAATGTTTCCGCGTACAAAATGAATGTGGAGATGAAGGCGAGAATCGTGGGTAATCGGCTGGATATCGACTATGCGATCAGTAGCGTGCGTACTCCTTCGGTTTATGGACGGATGGTGGCGGAGCGTTTGACGCAGGTGGCCGACGATTCGGTGTCCATTCTGAGCATGAGGTTTAACGAAGGACTGGTTTTGGTGCAGCCGGAGATCGACGAAGAAGACCGGATCATTCGTTTTTTTGTGGCCGATACCCTTTCGGATTCCACGCAAGTACTCTTGAAGCCGCAGTTGGAATTATACCCGGGATGTACCAGCGAAGTGGCGAACGGAGATACCCTGGATTTTACCAAAGGCTATGCCCGTATCCGGGTTTGGGCGGAAGATTCCGTGCATAGCGCCAATTATTATGTGTATATGCAGAAAGTGCGTTCTTATTTGCAGGATTTCGATACCTGGGTGGTGCATCCGATTCAGGAAACCGATACCGCCGGACGCTATTATCTGTATCTGGACCCTTACCGTTGGGCGACGAACAATGATTGGTTGCGGTGTGCCAAAAAGAAGAATTGTTATGCCAAGAGCGGCACTTATCCGGTGGAACGGGTAAAAGATGCTTACAACAGCGATTATGCCGCCCGTATCCGGACCTTGAAAATCTCGAAAGCTTCCGAGAAGTATCCTTATTATTTGCATGCCGGCGTTTTATTTCAGGGAAGTTATGAGGTAGATCCCGAAACATTGGAAGGAAAAGCCAATTATGGGGAGACTTTCGATACCCAGCCGGTGAGCGTGACGGGATATTATAAATATCAGCCGGGGACACAACTTTACCACAACGATGAACCCGTCGACGGTCAGGATTCCTGTTGTTTCAGGGCGGTGTTGTTCGAAGTGGTCAATTCATACGAAACCCTGGATTTCACTCAATTGGAAAACGATCCGCGGGTGATTGCCGCCGGTTCTTTCCAATCGGCCGAGAAGGTCACGAAGTACACTCCTTTCAGTTTTTCGTTGGTCTACCGGAAAGAGTTCAACACAGCGCGGAAATATAAATTGGCAGTGGCTTTTTATTCCAGCAAATATGGCGAGCAATTGATCGGTGCTCCGGGAAGTGCCCTTTATATCGACGAGGTGAATATTGTCGGGCGTAATTAGTTGCAAACTGAAATAAATTCAAGATATATGATATTGAAATATGTTCTGAAAATAGCGGGTGTGTGCTTCCTCGGGTGGATTGCATTTGCCTGTGACGAGACCGATGCAGGTTTGATGAGCGTTCCGTCCGAATTGATAGAAGATGAGATAAAAGTGGATACCACCGTGGTGGATACCACCGATCTGGGTGAGGAAGAAGCATTCGGAATACCCTGTAAAAATATCCGCATGGTGGAGATGCCCGACGGATATTGGACCAAAGTGCGGGAATGGCCGGGAGTCCCCGGCGACAGCACCCTGGAGAAACGGTGGGATAGCGTAAGGGTATCCGTAGACGCCGTGTTTTCAAAGCGGGATTCCCGGGATCGTTTTTCCAGTATTTTCAATACCTGGTTTAGTACGGGATTGTATGCGGCTC
This sequence comes from uncultured Odoribacter sp., assembly GCA_905204385.1. The sequence continues at coordinate 3,934 of CAJKZL010000217.1, forward strand.
CGGCAGAAATTATCACTATTCACCGGCCGGAGAGCCTGAAAGGCCGTAAATTGTGGGTGCGCATCGGTGCTTCCACCTGTGAACTGAAGGATAAAAATAAGCCCTGGAAACGGCTCCCGATCACTTATGTGCAGAAACCGCTGAACGAGGATACTACTCAGGTGTTCAATTATTGTGGAGGGAATGTATATATCGTGACCAACGATCCTTTTACACAGCCGGAGACTTTTATATTCGACGGAGTGATCAAATCGCCGGATTTTATTCTGGGGAAAACCGATGCCCGCAAATGGATGGAAGAGATTCAGCGTACTACCGTTCCGATGGCGGAAATCGCCGGCAAGAGGGTGATCTGGACCATGCCTACCAGCAGGGACTATCTGCGTAGCGTGACGGATCCGGTGGCTTTGATGGAATATTATGACGATGCCATCGAGAACGATTATTTTATGTTCCACGGCATATCCGAAGCTTCTTTCGATCCTTTACACCGTGCGCCTACGGTGGCTCAGCGTTTGGTTCCCGATCCGCAGACCTGCGTAGGAGCGGCGCATTCCGGAAACCCGGCCATGTTCGCCATGAATTATGCTTCCCGGGGAGTGCAGTTGGAGATGATGAGGACCACCAACAATGCCTGGGGTTTTTATCATGAAGTAGGACACAATTATCAGGTATATACCTGGAAGTGGAGCGACGGTCCGGGAAGCCTGGGCGAGGTTTCCAATAACTTCCATATTATGCATGCCCGTAACCGGATGCTGGGGATCTGGCATCAGGGAACGGATGTTTATCAGGCGAAAATCGATGCCTTTATGAAAGATGCAGTGGAAGACCGTAATTTCGAAAGCAGTGATGAATCCAAAGTGGACGGGACTACCCGTCTGATCCCCTTTTGCCAGTTGGCACAGCAGTATGGTTGGAAATTGTTTGCCTATCTCGGCAAGAAGTCCAGGGAATTGCCCGGTAACGTAGCCAGCATATTGAGCGGCTCACCGAAAGAAGGAAGGAAAGACTTTTTTTGCATCAGTTGTTGTGAGTATGCCGGCGTGGATTTGAGCGAATTTTTCGATGCCTGGGGAATAAAACGCACCGAAAGGGCACAGGTGGTTATCAACAATGCCGTCGCTAAAGGTACTATTAAGGATAAAAGCACCATTCCCTATAAGTTCTGGGAAAAATGGGAAGATCATATGATCCCCGAAGTATATAAGGAAAGAACTCCCTGTACGTTCGACGATTTGCGCTATGACCTGAAGGCAGGCGAAATCGACCGTCAAAATTGGGAAGTCGACCAGGAGGAATGTCAGTATGCCATCAGTGGCACCGAACATCCGGTTACAGCTCTTATCGACGGTAGCGGAGGCACTTATTGGGTGAGTGAATCGGTAAATCGCTTGAACTACAAGGACCGTCAGCCGATGGTTGCTTTCGACATGAAAGCCGAACAGGCGTTCAATTACGTGGAAATTCAACATTATCCGGTGAATGGTTCTTATTATATCTCTTGCGTGAGAAAATTCCGGTTGGAAGTCAAACATTCCGACGGTGCCTGGGAAGAGGTGGGAGAATTTGAAACGGCCCAGACTAAAGATTTGCAGCGTTTCAAATTGGATAAAACCTATTCCGGGGAATTTATTCGTCTGACGTGTCTGGAAAACTTCACCACGGGTGGTGGTAATACGACAGGAGGAATCATGATGGCTGAATTGAAAATTGGTCAGGTAAACTAACTAATCATTGAATTATGAAAAAATATATATTAAAATACGCTTTAATCCTTCTTGTTGCATGCCTGGGCATGCAACAGGCAGGAGCAAAAGTTTGGTACGTCAATAGCTCGGCCGTCACCTGGCAGGGGAAGGCTGAGGCGGACGTCAAAACCTCTATCGCCGACGCAATTTCTGCGGCTGCTGCCGGGGACCAGGTCTGGGTGGCGAGCGGGACTTTTAACTTATCCGCTACCATTAAGTTGAATTACGGGGCTTCCCTGTATGGAGGCTTCGACG
>CAJKZL010000218.1 GCA_905204385.1 uncultured Odoribacter sp.
ACCGGAAACCGTATTGAAATCACTTATGAAATGCCTTTAGGGGAAATTGTATTCGATTTCTACGACAAATTAAAGAGCATCACCAAAGGATACGCCTCTTTCGATTACTACCAAATCGGATACCGCGAAGCCAATCTGGTGAAACTGGACATTCTCCTCAACGGCGAATCGGTAGACGCGCTTTCTGCCTTGATCCATTTTGACAATGCTTATGCCTTCGGACGAAGGATTTGTGAAAAACTCAAGGAATTGATCCCCCGCCAGCAATTCGACATTGCGGTCCAGGCTGCCATAGGAGCTAAAGTGATCGCTCGTGAAACCATCAAAGCCGTCCGTAAAGACGTAACAGCCAAATGTTACGGGGGAGATATCTCCCGCAAACGGAAATTGCTGGAAAAGCAAAAGCAAGGAAAAAAACGGATGAAGCAAATCGGTAATGTAGAAGTACCGCAAAAAGCATTCCTGGCTGTTCTGAAACTGGATTAAGAGGGCGGGCATTCTAAGCAGGCATATCAAAAACGGTAATCTATGAATCCGATTATAGGTATAAGCACCAATTTCCTGACGGTTGACAAAGGAAAATTCCTCGGGATGGAAAGAATATATGTCAACAAGGATTATGTCGAAGCCGTTGCTCAGGCCGGGGGTATTCCTCTGCTTCTGCCCTCGGTTACCGATGCCGACATCATTGGCCGATATGCCGGCATATGCCATGGTTTTATATTATCGGGAGGTGGCGATATCAATCCTCTCCTGTACGGTCAAAACCCCCGTCCGGGCCTGGAAGAATTTCATACGCAACTGGACCGTTCTCAATGGCTGCTCACCGAGGAAATATTAAAAACGGGCAAACCTTTGCTGGCCATTTGCAGAGGATTGCAGTTGCTGAATGTCGTTCTGGGAGGTACCCTATGGCAGGACATGAACGATGTGGACCATCCGGTGATGCTGCACAGCCAAAACAGCCCCAGAGGAGACGCCTTCCATTCCGTAAGCATCGCCAGGGATTCTCTCCTGTACCGGTTATTCGGAGAAAAATTAGAAGTCAACAGCTTTCATCACCAATGCCTGAGGCAAATAGGCAAAGGACTGCAAATAACGGCAACAGCAGCGGACGGCATTGTAGAAGCCGTAGAGCTGCCCTCCCATCGTTTTGGAGTCGGCATACAATGGCATCCCGAAATGATGATGAATGCCTCCTCCCGGATGCTGCCGCTATTCCAGGAATTGATCCGTGCCTGTACATAACCGAAGCATACCGTTTATTTTCTTCTCAGCCTGAGGCTGCTGATCACCGCCGAAACAACCGCTATAATTGCGCCGAAGATCAGACAATAACGCATGCCCTTAGTGGGAAGCATGGCAAAGATCACGGCGACGAAAGCCGCACCAACCGTCTGTCCGAGCAAACGGGCCATTCCCAGCATTCCACTCGCTCCTCCGCTGCGTTCCCGCGGAGCCGAAGCAATGATTGTGCTATTGTTGGGAGTAATGAACAAGCCGAAACCGATACCGCCCAGGAACATCCGCCAGATGATATCGATGTGGGAAGGATGTGCGGGCATCACGGCCAGCAGAAAAAGGGCCAATCCGAAAATCACCAACCCGATACCACCCAGCAAACCGGCATTAAAACGGTCCATCAACCGTCCGGCTACCGGAGCGGCGATCATTGCGGCCAAAGGCCAGGGAGTCAGCATCAATCCCGTTTCTACCTCGTTCAAATGCAGGATGCGCTGAAAAAAGAATGGAATGGAAACCAAGGCCAACATTTGGGCGATAAAAGAAAAGACGGAAGTTAATAAGGACAAAGAAAAAATGCGATTGTGCAGCAAGTCGACAGGAAGAAGAGGATAAGCCTGATGCTTCTGCCGCCGTATAAAAAACCACCCCACAATCAACATGACGGCAAGCCCGGGAACCAGGATATACCAATGTATATCGTGAGCAAACCCATCGATCACGATGATGAGCAAGCCAAAAGTAACCGCATTCATAATAGCACCCGCGGTATCGAAGTGTTGTCCTTCCACTTTTACCGGATTTTTGGGAAGGAATCTTAATCCCAGGATAAAAGCGCAAATCCCGATGGGCACATTGATAGCGAATAGCCAGGGCCAGTTAGCGATGGCAAGAATACCCGCCGCAACAGTAGGACCTGCTGCAGCAGCCACTGCAATGATTAAACCGTTGATCCCCATAGCACGCCCCAGAAAACGGGTCGGGAAGGTAATCCTTAATAAGGCTGTATTCACGCTGGTGATGGCCGCAGCACTGAATCCCTGCAATCCACGGGCGACTACCAAAGTCCAGAAAGAATCCGCCAGGGCACAAATCAGGGAGGTGACCGTAAACATAGCCAAACCCACCGTATAAGTCCGCTTGTAACCCCACAAATCCCCCAGGGAAGCAAAGGCCAATAAAGAAATGGTCATTGCCAACTGAAAAGCATTGACTACCCAAATGGAACTCGCCGGATTTACATCCAAATCCCTGGCTATAGTCGGCAAGGCTACATTAGCTATCGCCCCGTCGAGCACCGCCATAGTCATTCCTAAGGCAATAACCGCCATCGCCCACTTTCGCTGAGGCTTCGGCAGGCCATCTTGTACGATATCCGTCATATTCAAAATGTTATTATAATTTATTTATACGCAAACTCATTTAATCTGTTATTCTTTTGTTCAACCTGCCTTGTCAAATTCACGTAAAAACAATAAAAAAGTTATGACAACCATCGATAAAACTACAATTAAAGAATTCAATTTGAAGCGCTATCTGGGCAAATGGTATGAAATTGCCCGGTTCAACCATCGTTTCGAACGCGGATTACAGGGAGTTACGGCAGAATACAGCCTTCGTAAGGACGGCAAAGTAAAGGTACTCAACTGCGGACATAAACATACTCTTACAGGCGAACAGACCTGCACCACGGGCAAAGCCCGCTTGCCTAAAGACGGCCAAAGCGGCAAACTGGAAGTTTCATTCTTTCTCTTTTTCTACAGCGATTATAATATCCTGGAGCTAGGCAAAGATTATGAATGGGCCCTGGTGGGCAGTTCGACGGATAAATATCTTTGGATTTTAAGCCGCACCCCCCAACTTCCGTCCGAAACCCTGAATTATTTGCTCGAAAAAGCAAGACTAAGGGGATATGACACCAGCAAACTGATTTTTGTCGAGCAGCCTGCAACCTTATCAAAGGGATCCCTATAAGGGGACCACTTTGATAACCTCTTTCTTTTGAGTATAAAAAATCTGACAACCGACCTTGCGCAACAGAGGAAATAGATGTTCTTGCATATATCGGTATCGAGGCAATTTCATCAACAAACTCTTACGCTCCTGATCAGAGTATTTTCCATCCAAAATCTGCATGATTTCCTGTTTATCCGACACTGCCGGATCGTCCAGGACCAGTTGTTTCAATCCCTGCCAATCGTACGGCACCGTCTTTACTTCAATTTTGGAAGGAGACAACCGAAACCGCTGTACGAGCCTATCTTTCAGAAGTCCGGCACGGCTCCGGGCTATTTTTTCATTCACTTCCCATGAACCTGTGGGCGAGCTATAGCCCGTGACGACAATCTTTTGGAGCTGTCGATCCTTGTTCGTGCGCAAACTGTCCAATACCCCCATCATTTCGTGCATGCGCCGGGCATTATCGCTGTAATCACGGTTGTAAGCCACTTCCCCGTCAGGATAAAGGAAATAACTTGAGGAAACAGCCGGCACTTCTTCCATTTGCTTCACGTACTTCACTAAGGCCGGACCCGGACCCAAAGGAAACCAGATTACCCCATCCGCCAAAGTCAGTACTTCCATATGTTTCTCCCGATCGCACGATTCCAGGATAACGTCCGCCCGTAGCTTGGATTTCGTCATCCAGGTCTCGAAGGGAATCGTCTGCGATAACTTTATCTTCATCCCGTCACCCTTCTTATTCTCCAAATAGATAGCATCCGGGTAATCCGGTTGTCCGGCCGACAATTCACGCAACCGGCGTTCCTCACGGATATTTCGTTTTCCCCGAATAATGACAGGCGTCAGGTTATAACGATGCTCCGGCGCCATAAAATAAGGCTGATAAACTAAACGGGCACACGAACGGATGTAATCAGGCGGAATATTCAGCGTATAAGTAATTTTAATGGTATAGGGATCCGTTTTTTGATCCACAAACAATTGGAGCTTGGCAGGAGTCGTAGTGACATGCTGTTTTCGGGGAAACCGGTCCGGCTTCCCGTAAGAAACACTCCAGACCAGTAAAAACAAACCGATGATTATCCATTTATTCATATCTTATCCTTTTATTTTCTTATTCAAACGGTTTTTTCCGGGATAGGTTATCCCGATTTCCAAATATCCATCTAGCGCTTAACCGATTTAAAAAGGTACATCAGACTAATGCTCAACTTAGTGGGTCCCCAGTAATTTCGATGCCGGGAATCTATATATTTCCCACATTTTTGCCTTAAATACTTATCATAGTCCAAATAAGCATATCCAAGCCCCAATCCGGTTTCCAGATTCCAATGTTTACCGATGATCCATTGATATCCATAAGAAATCCCTCCGCCTGCAAACCAACCGTCATAACGGTATTTTTTTAATCCACCGTTGTATTTTCCACCATGCACATGTATTCCGATAAAATGTCCCATCAACCGGCGGCATGGCCAATAACGCCATTCAGGCTGAACAGCCCAATGCATGATTTGCTTATTTTTACGGAAATAAAAAGGATTATAGCTGATGGTCGCAGCAAGAGTTTGCCTGGGCGCCAATGCAAACTCTCCACCTATGTTCATTGTCGTAGTGGCCCAATAGGCAAGATTGGTTTTTACAGCAACCTTTTGCCCCCAGACGAAGAGCGGCATACAAAAAAACAAAAGAATCGGCAGCCATTTCATGTTTCTGTCCTTTAAAATTTTAATCTTTATAGTATAAACGAAGGTCCGGTTTATAAAGTTTTACCTATTTTTGTCAAAAAGATAAACATGTCTACAAAAATTATTTCAAATGCCCATATCATCACAATGAATTCCGGCCTGGAAATCATCCCTAAGGGCAGCCTGGTCATTGAAAACGGAAAGATCGCAGCTATCGTCCCGGACCTGATCGAAACGGACCGGGCTGAAACCTTCGATGCCCGGGGAATGTTCGTCCTTCCCGGATTGATCAACACTCATACGCATATCCCCATGACCATGCTGCGCGGCTATGCCGATGACCTCCCTTTACACCGATGGCTCACAGAACACATCTTTCCGGCGGAAGCCCGTTTCGTTACCCCTGAACATGTAAGGATAGCAAGCCGGCTGGCATTTATCGAAATGATCAAGTCCGGAACGACCTGTTTCAACGATATGTACTTTTTTGAAGACATCATTGCGCAAGAAACCCTGAAAGCAGGCCTGAGGGGAGTGATGGGAGAATCTCTGATCGATTTCCCGACTCCCGGATTCTCCAATACCGAAGAAGGATTCAGGCAAGCAGAGGCGCTGATACAAAAATGGAAAGGCGAACCTACGATACACCCTTCGGTATGCGCCCATGCCCCTTACACCTGTTCGCGGGAAACGCTTCAAAAAGCCAAACGACTCAGCGAAAAATACGATTGCCTTTTACAGATTCACGTCTCCGAAACAAAAAAGGAGGTCGACGACTTAATCGCCCGAACCGGCAATCCCCCGGTCAGCTATCTACACTCGATCGGTTTATTGGGAAGCAATGTTATTGCAGCCCATTGTGTCTGGCTGACTCCGCCTGAAATAGAACTGATGGCTGCAACGCAGACTTCCATCGGACATTGTCCCAAAAGCAACTTAAAACTCGCCAGCGGAATCGCCGACACCGAAACCTACCTGAATGCCGGAATCACCGTCGGGATAGGTACCGACGGCACCGCCAGCAACAATACCCTGGAT
>CAJKZL010000219.1 GCA_905204385.1 uncultured Odoribacter sp.
GCATCTGAGTCACCGTTAACGGTAGTTCGTGACCGATCAGCGAGCCGATCAAAACAATCAATAAAGCAGAAAGATTGATGGTAAGCTGGAATAAGATGAAACGCTGGATATTATGGTACAACGAGCGACCCCACATAACGGCGGTGGCAATGCTATTGAAGGAGTCGTCGAGCAAGGTGATATCGCTGGCTTCCTTGGCGACGGAAGTTCCCGAACCCATCGACAATCCGACGTCGGCATGATTTAAAGCCGGGGCATCATTGGTTCCATCCCCGGTGACGGCTACCACAGCTCCCGATTGCTTGAGCAGTTCCACCAGGCGTTGTTTATCGGTAGGCCTTGCACGGCACATGATTTTCAATTTCAAAACCCGGCGTGCGGCTTCTTCATCCGGAAGCTTTTCAAAGTCCATGCCTGTAATTATTTGTTCCTCTGTATCGGCATCTTTCCATATTCCGAATTGCCGTCCTATTTCACGGGCTGTCGCCGGAGTGTCGCCGGTAACGATTTTTACGTCGATACCCGCATTCAGGCAGGTTTGTACAGCAGCAGGCACGTCCGGACGTACTGGATCGGAAATTGCAGCAATCCCCAAAAAAGTCAGATCATGAGCCGCCAGCGATTGTATATCTTCATACTGCCCGGTAGAAAGTATTTTGTAGGCAAAACCTAAGGTACGCATAGCCTGGTTTTGGTAATCCAATAATCGGTCTTCAATTTTCCGACGATAGGCGGAAATGGGAGAGAAGCCTTCTGAAGTGAGGACTTTGCTACATTTCGAGACGATAATCTCCGGAGCTCCTTTGACATAGAGGATCACCTGATTGTTCAGGGCCGAACGGACAATGGTAGCCATATATTTCCGTTCGGTGGAAAAGGTCAGTTGTTCAAGGATATCGGTACCTTCCCGGAAATCCATATAGTTAATACCTTGCTGATGCAGCCATAGCAGAAGAGCGGCTTCGGTAGGATTGCCCAAGGGTTTGATATGACGGTCGTCATCCGAATAATCCAGATAGGCAGTAGAATTTACCGATATGCCTTCTTTGATCAATATACTGATGTCGTTATCCCCTAATAGCTGACCGGGCAAAGCCAGAAAATCGGTTTGATACACCTGCATCTGATTTTGAGTTAAGGTGCCTGTTTTATCCGTGCAGATAACTGTTGTGGCACCCATGGTTTCACAGGCATGCATTTTTCTGACCAGGTTATTGGTTTTTAGCATTTTCCGCATGCTCAATGCAAGGCTTAGTGTAACGCTCATCGGAAGTCCTTCGGGGACTGCGACGACAATTAAGGTCACGGCGACCATAAAATACTGTAAAATTTTTCCTGCTGTCGCTAAGGTGAATAAATTTTCCCAGGTTAATGTACCTATGACGATGTCTTTGATAATTAATCCACCGAAGGTAACCCCGGCAACTATAAATCCGATGATACTGATAAAATGGGCCAGGCGTTCAAGTTGCTTACTCAGAGGCGTTTTATCCTTGTTGATTTCGGTAGATTTTCGGGCCACTTTTCCAAATTCCGTTGCATCTCCGATTTTTTCTATCTTATAGATACAGTGGCCATTTATGATGGTAGTACCCCGCATAATTTGATTGGAAGGATAAGTAGCCTCAGAATCGAAATGATCCGGATCGACTGTTTTATCCATTACCGGTTCTCCAGTCAGAGTCGATTCGTTGACCTGAAGGGAGATGGCTTCCAGCAAAACCCCGTCTGCCGGAACTTCCTCGCCGGTTTCCAGCACCACGATATCTCCGACTACAATGTCCCGCTTGGCAATTTCATGTATATTTCCGTTGCGAAGGGTCTTGACAAGTACATCGTCGTTTACCTGGTTAAGAAGATCGAATTTTTTATTTGCATCCATTTCGAACCAGAATCCTACGCAGGTAGCCAGGAATATGGCGGCAAATATACCTATGGTTTCGGCGTATTCCTGATGCATAATGCTAATGACCAGCGAGAGGAAAGCCGCAACCAACAGAATCCGGATAATCGGGTCTTTGAATTTTTCCAGGAAAAGTTTCCAAAGTGGGGTACGCGGTGGAGGGGTCAGTACATTTTCGCCGTATTTTCGCCGACTCTCTTCGACCTCCTGATCACTCAATCCCGAGTAATGGTTATTTTCCATGCTTTTATCGAAAGTTTTAATGGTTCAAAATTAATAATTTTATAGGGCAGGCAATTCTTATTTCTTTTCTAAATTTAATGGTTTTGTATATTACCTCCCTAACTGCTGATCGGCAACGATGCAATCTTCTTTCCGGAATCTATCCGGTATTTACGTAATCATACAAGAATAAGATTTGAAATATTTAAGGAGGTATTTGCTTTTTAAGCATACTCCTTATTACCGATTTTCAGAATATTGAAGATTGAACGGTCTAAATTCTGTAAATGCAGAGGGCTGACCGGGATAGCGTTTTATCGGAATGGTCAAAAGAGTGATTTCGAAGGTAGGTAGAAAGAAAGTGATTATCGGAATAATATATCCGGACTCCATTCGGACAAATGCCTGTTTTTCTGAATCGTGAGGAAGAAGGGAGAACCAAGTTTTCATCCTGGTCTTCCAGGTTTCCGGCTTCGAACAGGCTTTGCTGAAAGGCTTGCAAGCCGGAGGTATCGGAAAAGACCGGATTTTCTTGTATTTGTAAGCTATGTATCCCAAAAGCCAGCAGGATGCTCAAGAAAATGAAATATATAATGCCTCGTTTTCCCATGGGGAACAAATATAAAAAGATTTCGGGCAAATAGGATAAAAAAGAGAGGAATAAAGCAAAAAAATGTCTGGTCGGTCATTCACTGAAATGATTACGCATTTCTTATTTGCCATATTGAACAGAAGATCTTTCGCTTGGCTCAAAGACAAAAAATGAATTAATGACTTTCCAGACATTCCTCGCCGCCTCTGATTAGAGGTAAATAGGCGTCAAAATTTTTTTCTGTTAGAATGATTAAATTTTACTGTTTACAATTTCTAAAATTTCTGCCTCCAACTGATTAGCCTGCATGACGATATTTTCACCCTGCTTTACGATTTCAGCGGCGAATGCTTTATCCTCTAATCCTGCAGCATTGATTTTCACATTCAAAAAGGCTCCCATAACGCCTGCACGGGCTGCTAAAGCACCTACGCCTGCATCGGTCACGGAGTTAGGATTTCCGATTTCTGCCATTGCTTTAGCCACGGACATGCAATCATAGCAAAGGCGCATGGTTTGGAAGGGAACTTCTGTGGCATAACGGGTGGCTTCCTGTATGGCTTGCTGGCGGGCCGTTTTTTCTTCTTCCGTTTTTTTGGGTAATCCAAAAGCATCCATAATTTTATTGAAGGCATTGGTATCTTCGTCTACCAAACGCATTAATGCAGTCTGATAAGACTTGCCCTTTTCTGCCCAATCGCTGAATTCTTCCCAACGATCATCCCAACCCCGCTTATGAGAGGATAAATTGGCCACCATAGATCCCAAGGCAGCCCCCAAAGCTCCCATATAGGCAGAGATGGAGCCACCGCCCGGTGCCGGAGATTCGGAAGCTGTCTCGTCGGCAAAATCTATAAGATCCATATCTATTAGTTTTTTCCGTCCTTTAGCAGCTTCGTCTTCAAGGATATATTCAATGATTTTTTTATGAGGATCAAAAGGATAAAGTTCGTCCAATCCTAATGATTTCACAGCTATTTTAATGAGTTCTTTGTCTGAAACCCCGGTTGAGCGTTGCTGTTTGCGCAAAAAATAACGTCCTGCCTCCAGCATGGCATTTAACGGTATCACTCCCACTAATTCCGAACCGGTTACCCGTATACCTCTGTCGGCTGCTTTACGGCATACTTCATCAAAGGCTTCGTGAACGGAGGTGATGGATATATCGGTCAGATTCATCGAAATCTGTGCAATTCCATACTCTTCGATAAACCAACCGATGGCTTTTACCGACTTCAGAGTACCCGGAATCATGACGGGTTTGCCGTTTTCATCCAGTACTTTTTTTCCGGTTACAGGATTGCCTTCCCGTTTCACTCTTCCGCGTTCGCGTACATCGAAAGCTATGGCATTCGCCCGCCGGGTAGAAGTGGTATTCAGGTTTACATTGTAGGCCACCAGAAAATTCCGGGCTCCAACGGCTGTTGCTCCTGTTTTGGCAGTCCATTCGTTCAGTTCACGGGGACCGAAATCCGGATGCCATTTTTCACTTGGCAAACGTTCTCCCAGCGCTTCATATTCTCCAGCGCGGCAAGTTGCCAGGTTCTTCCGCTCGGGTGCGAAGGCGGCATTTTCATAACAATAAACAGGGATGCTCAGTTCTTCTCCTATTCTTTGAGCTAGTTTACGGGCATATTCCACTGTTTCTTCCATTGTGATATTGGACACAGGCACTAAAGGACATACGTCCGTAGCCCCGAACCGGGGATGTGCGCCTTTATGTTTACTCATGTCGATGAGTTCGGCTGCTTTTTTCACAGCCCGGAAGGCTGCTTCGCAGATAGGCTCTGGCTCACCCACCATAGTCACTACCGTACGGTTGGTGGCTTTTCCCGGATCGACATCGATGACACTGATTCCTTCGACGGTTTTCATGGCGTCGGTAATCTGATCGATGATGTGCCGGTCATTCCCTTCACTGAAATTGGGCACACATTCAATTAATTTTTTCATTTTATCGGATATTTATTTTGTTGTGATATACAGTAATTATTTTCTTAGAACTGTTCTCCTTTCAGAAAAACGGCATCGATGATATTCGCCGTATATGCATAAGGAAGATATTCGATACCCGGTAGCGGTGTTGTGATATAGAAATTTGCCAACTTGCCTACTGCAATACTACCTGCTTCTTCTTCCACACCCATTGCATAGGCTGAATTGATGGTGGTTGCATTAATGACTTCTTCCGGTAACATTTTATAATTGATGCATCCCAAAGACATGATAAACTTCATATTGCCGGAGGGAGAGGAGCCGGGATTATAATCCGAAGCCAGGGCTAGCGGAAGACCTGATTCGATCATTTTCCGGACAGGGGAGTAGGGCATATTAAGGAAAAATGCTGCTCCCGGGAGGACGGTAGGCATGGTTTCACTTCCAAGCAGGCAGTCGATTTCAGCCTCCCCGACGTATTCCAGGTGATCTACGGAAAGTGCATTGTATTTTACGCCAACCTGGACACCACCCGAGTAATCCAGTTCATTTGCATGTATCTTCGCACGCATCCCGTATTTCATTCCGGCATTCAATATCCTGTCGGTATCCTCGACAGTAAAGAATCCCTTATCGCAAAATACGTCGATATAATCAGCCAGTTCTTCGCTTGCGACCATGGGGATCGTTTCATTGATAATCAGGTCGACATACTCTGTTTGCCTGCCCTTGTATTCTGCAGGGACGGCATGTGCGCCCAAAAAAGTAGATTTAATCAATAAAGGAGTTTCTTCTTTCAACCGCCTTACGACTCTTAACATTTTAAGTTCGCTTTCGGTATCCAATCCGTAACCGCTTTTTATTTCGACGGCTCCCGTGCCAAAGCCTGCAATTTCCTGTATTCTGTCGTATGCTGCTTCGAATAATTCTTCTTCCGAAGCATTCCGGATCCTTTCAGCCGAATTCAGAATCCCTCCTCCGCGTTTGGCAATCTCTTCGTATGACAATCCCCGGATTTTATCGATATACTCGATTTCGCGGCTTCCGGCGTACACCAGGTGGGTATGGGAATCACAGTAGGAGGGCATGACTAGTCGTCCGCTAGCGTCTATTTCTTTTACCACATCACCTCCTGCATAAACCTCTTCCAGATTCAAATCCGCCATTCGTCCGAACCCGGCAATCTTTTCCCCTTCCACCAATAAATAAGCATCCGGTATGATCCCCAAATGAGCCATCTCTTTTCCGGCCACCCAATGCTTCGGGGGTTCTT
>CAJKZL010000220.1 GCA_905204385.1 uncultured Odoribacter sp.
CGGGTCATTACATTTTGCCAATAATATCGCCGATATAATGAATCCCCAGAAATATATATTTTTCATATGATTATAATTTTATTTTGCCGTTATACCCTCCTCGGACTGATTTCGAGAGTCATTTCAAGAAGGATCGGTCGGGCTGACTCATTAATTGTTGGTGAGGTAATATGGGTTTTGTACCAGTATTCCTGTATTATTCTTGATTTCGTTTTCATGAATAGGCAGATAATAGCTGTTGGGATCCTGCAACTTCGATTCATATATCGGTCGGTTAGCGGCTGAAACGCTAGCCAGAAGTTTGTCGATCAGGTAGTTTTTCTGAGCATAATTATTGCGCTTGGCCACTCTGAGGATATCGAACCAGCGTTTACCTTCTGCTATAAATTCGCGTTGGCGTTCGTCGATCACCATCATTAAGGCATCGTACTCGTTGTTGGCTGCCCGGAGGTCTGTCGTATACCCGGCACGGCGGCGGATGATGTTGACCAAGTCCACCGAAGCCTGGTAGTTTTCTGGTCCACCCAGCATAGCTAAGGCTTCCGCTTTCATAAGCATAATTTCGCTGTAGCGGTAGAAGATCCAATTGTTCCCTTTTCTTTCGGTTTTGCCTGCTGCTTCCCCTATGCCTGCTCCGATGTATTTCCAGATATGATAATCGCTGGTGACATAGCTGGCTCCTGCTCCCCGGTTGGCGTTGACTCCGGGAACTTCCTGGAACAGCAGGTTGCTGGCTTCCGACAGCTTAAACCGGGGTTCCGTTTCAAACCATTTGTATAAGTCGTTCGTTTGTGTAGTATTATACTGTAACTCAAAGATTCCCTCGTCGGTATTACCTTCCAGAAAGATATCGAACCACTCTTCGGGATCTTCGATAAATCCTACCATCTCGGTCTTGAACAATTCGTCGCAGGCATCGATACAATTCTGGTATTGTTCATCCCACAGGTAAATGTCCGCTAACAAGGCATATACGGCCCAGCGGCTTGCTCTTCCTTTGTTTTCCCATTCCGTTTCAAAGCCGGGTTTTGCCGTTTTGATCACGCTTTTCAGGTCTGCAATCAATTGGTCGATGATGACTCTTTCGCTGGATTTGCCCTGTTTGAAAGAGATTTCATCGTCCACGTAGGGTTCGAGTACCAGAGGCACTTCGCCGAAAGTACGGAGCAGGTAGAAGTAAGATAATGAACGCAGGAATACGCATTCGGCAATGTAGGAATTGAGCAATGCCTCGGCAAAGGTGGGATCCTTTTGCAATACTTCCGGGCCGTATTTCAGGATGGAATTGGCACTGCCGATGACCTTGTAGAATTTATCCCATTTGCAGATGCCGTTATCGGAAAGGATATCCAGTTCCACAATCTTTTGTTCGTCCGTGGAAGCCTTGGCATCCAGTGCCAGTCCGTCGCCGCGGAGTTCCCCCCATTCGATGATTTGTTGCAGGCAGCCTCTGAGCCGGGTATAGCCGGACATGACTACCGCTTCAACGTCCTCTTTTTTATTCCAGTAAGTCGCACTGGTTTGCTTGTTCTCGGGGTTTAGATCGAGCCAGGAATTACAGCCCGTCATTCCGGCTACCAGCATACCTGTCAGCAGGCATGTTTTTATGTGTTGTAATGGTCGTTTCATACTATTGCATTAAAAATCAATGGTTAAACCGATGGCCAATCTTTTTTGTCTGGGAGTGGCCGAATTATCTTCAGTCAGTTCATGAAGGCCGGTTTTAGGGCTTACTTCCGGATCTTGTCCGGTATATTTAGTCCAGGTAAACAGATCGTATCCCGTGATGTAGACGTCGCAACGGGTGAAGCCTAGTTTCCGGAGCCAGCTTTTCGGCAGGGAATACGAAAGCGTGATATTTTTCAAACGCACAAATGAAGCATCTTCCACAAACCGGTCGGATCCGAGGTAGTTGTATCCGGTTTGCCATAAGGCTCTCGGGATGTCGGTATCGTCACCCTCATGCCTCCACCGTTTCAGTACGGCCTGGCTTTGGTTGTTTTTACCATACATGCTTTCCGAGTTGATCCGCATTCTGTTGATGAGGCTCTGTCCGGTGCGGAATTGGAAAAAAGGCTTCAGCCGGAGATTCCCGTACCGGAGAGTAAGGCCGAATCCTCCGTTCAGGGTAGGCATAGCATTTCCCAGGTAAACGATGTCGTATTCGTCGATAACCCCGTCGTGATTGATGTCTGCATAAATTGCATCGCCCGGGCGCATCTGATAATCCCTTACTTTCATATATACCGGATTGCCAGAAAGATCGCTGATATATTGGCCGGCGCCATCGCGGGCGATCGTCTGTTCTTCGTTCTGGTAAACGCCCAAAAACTGATAGCCATAGAACGATCCCAACGGATTACCGATCTGTACGGAAGTGGCATATTTACCATTGCTGACATTATCGTAGTTTGTAAAATTTTTGTTGGAAGGCAATTCCATGATTTTGTTCCGGTTGCGCGAAATATTGAAATTGGCGGACAGGGAAAAATCTTTCAGTTGGACGATATTTTTCAGATCGACGCGAAATTCCCAACCGTAGTTTTTCGCTTTTCCTGAATTGTAGTAATTGACTTTCGAGAAACCGGTCGAGGTCGGAATTTCGACATCTTTCTGCAGCAGGTCGTCCGTTACCTTGTCATAAATATCGAAGGTAACCCCTACTTTATAGTTGAAGAAGTTCAGATCTATCCCGAGGTTTTTCTGAGTGGTCATTTCCCATTTCAGGTTATTCAACTGGATCTGGTCGGGCCCGATAGCACTGTGGGTGACATAGGTCCCTTCGGGATTGAACGTCCCTATATAGGGATAGGACGAAGAGGGTGAATTGCCGCTTTTTCCCCAGCTACCGCGGATTTTGATTTCGTTGATCTGCTCGAAGGTCTTAAGGAAATTTTCGTTATGCAGATTCCACGACAAAGTCAGGCTTGGAAAGCCGCCCCAGCGGGAACCCGATCCCATACGGGAATTGCCGTCCCAGCGGTATCCGGCATTGAAAAGGTATTTCTCCTTGTAGTTATAATGGCCGTTTACGACAAATCCCACTGTCCGGTTGCGGGAGGCGCCGGAGCCCATGGAGGTGATTTTTCCTCCGCCCGTCGGATCGGCCAGACCTTCGGAACCCAATCCGCTGACCCCGCTAGAGTAGGAATTGTTGGAGTAATCCGTCGTGTTGCACATCATGGTGACGATCATTTTATGGATTTCCCTGAATTGCTGGGTATATATCAATTTATTGGAGATATTGATCGATATCTTGTCTGACATATTGTCTTCGGCTTTGTTAAAGTCTTTGTGAGTCCAGACCACGCCGGTGGCCGAGGAAGGCAGGAACTTTTTGTTCTTGGTGGCCCCGATGTCGAAACCGATGTCCGACCGGAAGGTCAGTGAAGGCAGTATCCTGTAATCCAGGTTGAAGGTGACCCGGACATCCCGGTTGGTGGTTTTGTTGAAGGAGTCGTGTACCATAGCCAGCGGGTTGTACAGCTTGTCGTCTTCCCAGCTTCCCTGAAAGTAAGAGGTCGGAACGAAATACTCTTCGGTCATATTGCCGGACTCATCGAGTACGTAAGGGCTCATGTTCGGCATTTTATTCCGGGCATGTTCGCGGATACCGGGCATGCCGCTTTGCGACCAGTTGTTGTCACGCTGTCCCTGTGCATAGGAAAAGCCTGCCGATACCCGCAATTTGGCAGAGAAGTTATAGTCGACGTTCAGGCGGGTGGTCAGACGTTTGAAACCGGTTCCTACAGTAGTTCCGCCTTCGCTCAGGTAACCTACTGAAAAACGGTATAAAGCCCGGTCACCGCCCCCCGACATCGAAAAGTTGGTTTCGCTGCTAAGATCGGTTTGGGTGATCATGTCCACCCAGTTGGTATTCTGATTGTATTCGTCATAATAAGTATAGGAAGGATCGAAATTGATTTCCGGATATTTGACCAATTCCTCGATATAGGTCCAGTCGAATCCTTTTTCATACATCCGGTTCCACATGGCATCCTGGATCATGGCTACATATTGCTGCCCATCCAGCATAGGAATTTGTTTGGGTTCTTTTTTGTAGTCTATTTTCTGGGTTATGGAAAACCGGGGTTTACCTTTACTACCCCTTTTGGTATTGATCAATAACACCCCGTTGGCAGCTTTTGATCCCCACAAGGCGGTGGCTGCAGCGTCTTTGAGTACTTCGATAGACTCGATATCGCTCGGGGAGATATTTACCAATGCGCCGAAGTCTTCTTCGTTGGCCGTTCCGAAATCGAAATCATCGTTGATGTCGGTGTCGTAGGGGATGCCGTCGATCACAATCAAAGGTTCGTTGCTGGCATTGAGAGAGCTTGTTCCACGGATACGGATGGCCATTCTGGAACCCGGGTCACCGGAAGAAGCGATGATGTCCACATTTCCCAGACGTCCTTGCAAAGCATCTTCGATCGAAGTGGCCTGCATTTCTGCCATTTCTTCCATATCTATTTTCTGACGCGCCACACCCAGGTCTTTGGTCGGCACTCCCATATTGTTAGTTTCTATTCTTTTCCCTGTCACCACGACCTCTTCGAGGCTCTTTACTTCTTCTTCCAGGTTGATATTCAATACTTTTTGACCCTTGTAAGGAATGGTCTTCGATTTCATGCCTACAAAGGAGAAGACGATATTGAGGTTTTTGTCGGCCGGTACGGTGATGAAATACTCTCCGTTTTCATTGGTCATCGTACCGCTGAGGATACGTTTGTTCTCATTCTGGATGTAAACCGAAACCCCCGGAAGTGTGCTATAGGCATCCCTGACGATACCGGTCAGCCGGGTTTGCGCCCATAAGCTTCCCGGCAAGATCAGCAGGCTCCAAAGGAATATTTTTGTCAAACAATTTATTTTCATGTTTCATTATTTTAAATGATTTATTCTGCTTTCAGGAGGGACTCGATATTGTAAATGATGCCGTCTGTTGCGAAAACAGGAAAATCGGTTGTCGTTTTAGTTTTTTGGTCACCGGTTTCGTTGGACAATTGCAGTTGTTTGTCATTGCCGTCGATCTGGCTGATATACATTTTTTTGTAAACCACTTTATTGTCGGCGATACCGTTTTCCTGTTTTGTATTGCACAAGCGGGAACCGTTCAAACCCGGGAGAATGTAGCCGGTTATCCCGTTTGCTTCCATAGCCACCAGATAATATTGCAGAAAAGCGGCTAATTCTTCTTTTTCCGTCGGGATGCTGCCGTCTCTTAGTCCTGCTTTGACGGCTTCATTGGAGAGAGCGAAAATAATGGAGTTTTCGCCCGCGATGGGAGGAATGTTGTAGTTCACGGAATCGGCAACTCCTGATCTTTTCATCAACTGGAAAAATTCCCTGAACCGGTCTTCCCTTTGCAATTGATTGTATAGGCTATAGGAGACGGGAGCCAGTACGTTTTCCACTTCATATGCCTTGCCGTTCTCCCATTCCCCCAGATCGGCCGTGATTCTGACCATACTGTTGGTATTACCCTGGGTTACCAGGTATCCATCTTCCGACATGACATAAACGTAAAGTTGTTTGGCTTCAAAAAATTTACGGCCGTCGGACAATTCCTCCCTTTCTATTTTTTGAGGGACGATATGAGTGGCGACTATCGATTGCATTTCCGTTACCGACACACTGACCATGTCGTCTATGCCCGGCTTTTTGAGTGTTTCGTCTCCATAGATGTTTTCGTTTCCCATATCCAATTCGTATCCCAATTCTTCAAATACTGAATTATTAGGGATAAAAAGGGTGTAGTCGTTATCCATGTTGATGAGCTGAACAATTTCACTGGATTTATCCATCATATAAGCAAAAATGGAATATTCCGGGTGCTGGAACAGGGGGCTGGTTACTGTTCTGAACGGAGCCGGCTCGATATCTTTTTTCACCCCGTAGAATGTTC
>CAJKZL010000221.1 GCA_905204385.1 uncultured Odoribacter sp.
GCTTCCATCCTTTCCGCTCGCAAAATTTCGCAGACATCCGAAATAGATCCCCGGCAAACAATCATGCCTCATCTCCCCCGGTGCCTCCACGGATTTCCAAAATAGCATTTTTACTATCCTCCGGGTCAGCAGGAATCAGCAACATTTTTATCGCCTGCTCCATCTGAGGCAACTGCTCCGACAATTCCGCTATTTCCAGCTCTGCCATTTCCCGCAATTCCTTATCTTCTTCGGTCTCTAAAATCTCCTTCGATTCCTCCATCGACCGCAGGGCTGCCTTATATTTATCCCCGGCAACCGTGATCGCTTCGAGTTCCTTATATTCTTTCGTCAAACGCACATACCGCTTCATGTCCTGAATAACTTCCGGATCAGTGATCAATTGCCCGATCTCTTTGAAGCGAATATAAAAAGTTTCTAATTTTCCTATCAATGAATTATCCATCAGTTCTTATTTATCATCGACACAAAATTAGAAAATAGTTTTATATGTTTATGTTTTTAATTTATCAACATATCCGAAAAATCACGTTGCTGTCGTTTCGACCGATCTTATGCCTCTACTGTATCGAGGCATCCATCACCAGCATCAACCGGATATGTTCTATCGTTTCCTGGATAGGATAAAAATGGAAATCAGGATATAACGATAAAATTCTGGAACTGGAGTAATGCGAAACATGATGCGCCGAACGGGCTGTTTCACGAGTGAATGCCGGCTTTCGCCCAACCAATTTACCGCCCAGCGCCAAGAACCGCCACACCATTGCCGTCATCCAGGGTCTCAGGTAAATATGAGGGGGATGATTACCATTGGCCCTGGCAATATAGGTGAATAATTCCTGAAAAGTATAATTCCCGCCATTCAAAACAAAACGTTCTCCCTTCACCTTCTCATCCTCCGCCAAACGAACCATTAGCTCGACCACATCCCTCACATCAACATACCCGGTTCCCCCTTTGGTATAAAACAAAATGCCCCGGGCCGCCGTTTTGTATAATTGCGCACTGCTGCGATCCCACATGCCAGCCCCCAGAATCACGGAGGGACAAACGATAACGGCATTCAGTCCGCGCCCTATATATTCCCAAATTACCTTTTCCGCACTACTTTTACTTTCGGAATAAACAGAATGTTCGCGGTTAGGAATCGCAGGGGTTTGCTCATCGATCAACTCACCGGGCTTCAAAGCATCCCCCAAGGCGGCAACAGAGCTTACATAACAGAGACGTATCCGGCCTTCAAGACAGATGGAAGCTATATTTCCGGCACCCTGTATGTTGGTCTCCAACAGCAAATGCTGATCGCCTGCAGCAAAAGAAACCACCGCCGCACAATGATACACAATAGCAGCCTTCCGGGCATCTTCTTTCCAGGGAGTGGGATCCAGGATATTTCCGTCCACCCAATGCACCTTCTGCCATAAGTGATCTCCATCGGGATATTGCCTGAATATCGCCTTCACCTTACCCATATCGCTACTCGGACGCCTCAACGCATGTACTTCGTGTCCGGAATGCAAAAGACTATAGATTAAATGACTTCCTAATAAACCGGTAGCACCCGTAACAAATACATTCATATTCCTATAATATTCGTTCATGCAGAAAAATAGCTGCAAAAGATTTCTTTAAACATCGAGCTTCACTCAAATACCTGAATAGCTTCCTGAATATGCTCTACCTCCAATCCTGCTCCCGTCACCAACAGCAAATCAAACCGCACTTCCTCTTCCACTCCCTTCCATTTGATATAAGCATTCGCTGCCTGACGAAGATATTTACGTTTGCGAAAGCTTAAAAGTTCCCCGGGACGCATTTCGGGAACCCTTCGGGTTTTTACTTCGGCAATAATCAACAAATTATCTTTTTTACATACTATATCCAATTCGAGGTGCCCCATCCTCCAATTCCGGTCCAGAATAATATATCCTCTTTCGCTCAGATAGTTCACCGCTTTATCTTCCCCTTTTTTCCCTAATTCGTTATGCCGGGCCATATCCCATGTTTTATAAACGGTTCAACACGCAAATTCAGTCAAATATAAGGAAAATAGCTTTTGCTACTCTTTCATTTACAAAATAATACAATTTCTATTTTCCTTCACCTTCTTTGATTTATGAACAATTTTGCCTATCTTTGTATGGTTTTTGGGAAATGTAGTTATGGCGAAAAAAAAGATTCTTTTTATATCTCAAGAGATCATGCCTTATCTGCCTGAATCGGAAATGGCTCATATCGGCCGTTTTCTGCCTCAGGGAATACAGGAAAAAGGCAAGGAAATCAGAACATTCATGCCGCGTTACGGCTGCATTAATGAAAGACGGAACCAACTTCATGAAGTGATCCGTTTGTCAGGCATGAATCTGATCATTAACGACACGGACCATCCGCTTATTATCAAGGTGGCTTCAATTCAAGCAGCACGTATGCAGGTGTACTTCATCGATAATGAAGATTATTTTCAACGAAAACATGTCGTAACAGACGATAAGGGAACTTTTTTCCCGGATAACGATGAAAGAGCGATCTTCTTTGCAAGAGGAGTTTTCGAAACGGTACGGAAATTAAGATGGGCTCCTGATTTAATCTACTGCCAGGGCTGGATTACTGCATTGGTACCCCTTTATCTGAAAAAGGAATATAATGAAGACCCCATGTTTGCTCATTCTAAAGTTGTTTTTTCTACTTACAACGATCAGTTCGAAGGAGCCTTACATCCTGATTTTGCAAAAAAAATAGTCAACGAGAATATAACTTCTAAGGATGTCGACATATTGAAAGTTCCTACACATACTAATGTCAATAAACTGGCATTCGACTATTCTGACGGCATCATCTTCAATAGCCAGGAAGTAGATCCGGAACTAAAAGAATATGCTGCTAAAAGTGGTAAACCCATAACGTCCTATACAACACCCGAGGAATATATCGATAATTACTCCACTTTCTTCGATAAAATATTGGAAGAAACCTCTTCTAAAAAATAAAATACTATTTCAAAAAAAGCCCCTGATAGTGTGTCAGGGGTTTATTTTTGTCTAGAAGCAAGATGAGTGATCATTTTGTTTATCTCATCGGAAAGCTCAGACGTCGAAGCGACCGACTGCAAATCATTTTTACGCCCAGGGAAATCAAAAAAAAATAAAGGAGCCTTCCCCCACAGGGAAACTCCTTTATCTTTTTATATCGTTCAGAGATTTATTTGGCCACTTCAATAATCACGCAACGATTCCATTTGTTGTTGTCTTTATAGAACGGATTTTCTTTGCCTTCATATTTGATGAACATCCGCTCGGGACTGATACCGTATTCCTTTTGCAAAATGGTAGCAACCGTATTAGCTCTCTCTTTTGAAATCCGTTGATTTACTTCGTCGGTCCCGAATTTATCAGCATAACCAGTGATTACAATTTTCAGATCAGGATGTGCTTCCATGAATTTACTTACATTCCACAGAATAGGTCTGTGAATGGTTTGTAACTGATAGCTATTGAAATAGAAAGGAATCACAAACGACATTTGAGAATAAACTTCCAGAGGAGCTTCCTGTTCCTTGATTACTTCTCTTTCTATGACTTTTACTTCCGGAGCCCGGCTTTCCAACTGTTCTACCCGTCTCTTGAGATAGGTATTATCTTCAAATATCTTATCGGCAACCTCACGCTTAACGGCTTGACGGAATTTACGGTTCTTGAATCGATAGGTAATACCTGCTGTCAATCCTCCGATTCCATCATTCGGAAATCCACCTTTAGCGACTAAATCGTCATCCAGAATCATTCCTTGTAATTCGATATTTACATCGAAGCGCTCAGAAATAGCATAACGAGCTTGTAAACCGGCATTGATAGTAAAGGATTGGTCGTCTTTTCGGGTCATCCCTCCGATACCTAAATAAGGAACCAAGTCGAACCGTCTGTTTTCTTTGTACTTGGCAAAGAAATTGATCAATCCCAACATAAAATCAGCATGTGCATATGCATAATGCATATGAAGCATATTTTCGGCATTATTCTGAAATCCATGCAATGAACCGCCACCACCTTGTAAGCGAACACCCCACCAAGGATTAAACCACTTTCCTACTGCCAACACCGGCATAAAAGTAATTGTATTTTTAAATTTAGCGTCCGTTGATCCTTCTGCAAACAAAGCATTTGCTCCAAAATTAGCAGAAATAAACCAGTTGTGCCAAAAAGGATTGGCCTCAAAGGAAGTCTTATAACCCGGAAGTCTTTGCTCCTGGGATTCATTCATCTTTTCCTGCCCTTTCACGATTCCACACACACAAATGGCCAGTAAAATAAACATCAGTCTTTTCTTCATAACAAATAATATTAATGTTAACTACTATATTTCAAGGGTAAAACCCACAATATGCAGAGCGTGCAAATATAAATACATTTTCCTTCACATGATAGTGAAAGCTTAATTTTTAATAAAAAATTCCACACCATCTCCAGTTGTTCGGTTGGAACAAAAACAATCAGGAACGACAGTATATTGCTGAAAGAATATTTATTGGTTCAAAAATTTATATTCCTTCAACTTTCCCGATGATTTGCTAAATAAAAATTCTTTGAGTTCTTGTGCATAAGATAAACGATGCACATCGCTACCCACAAAACTGATTAAACCGGTTTTAAGCATTTGCCAAGCCATTTTTTCGGTCTCCCGTCCATAAAAGCCTGCCAGGGACAACAAATTCAGTTGCAATAAACAACCTTGTTTTCTCAAGCTTTGCAACTTACCCGGAACTTGATCATAATAATAAGGATATCGTTCGGGATGAGCTAAAACAGGAGTAAATCCTTGCGTCTGCAAAACAAAGATCATCTGGTCCAAATAAACCGATTCCCCCTGAAAATTATTCTCAATCAGAACGTATTGCTGAAAAAAGGGTAAGACCTCAACTCTTTCAGCCCTTGCAAGCACTTCTTGCCCCACTCGATATTCCGCTCCGGCTTCTATCCTCACCTCCGGCAACAGACTTTGTAACTCTTTCAATGTTTCCTGGATATGCTTTTCCGTATTGGGCATAGCAGGATACGCCACATGAGGAGTCAGGGAAAAGCTCTCGATTCCAAAGCTTTTCATTTCCTCTATAATGCCCACGGCTTCTTCTACTGTTCGTACTCCATCATCCAAGCCAGGTAACAGATGAGCATGCACATCATGCCGATAAGAAAAATATTGCTCTTTTTTTCTCCACCACATACTGGTCGGCTTTATTACTTATCATCTTTAGAACCACCGGAACGGCGATGTTTTTTCTTTCCTTTATTTTCCTCGCTCCCATAGCCGTAACCGTAGCCATAGCCGTACCCATATCCATAGCCGTACCCATAACCGTATTTCGAATGCGACATCTTGATGCCATTGACCACGATTCCCAGACCCTTCAAACGATCTTCCCGCTCCAGATCGACAACAAACTTCAAAGCTTTTTTATCCAATACGTTAGCTCTTACGACATAAACACAAGCATCTGCATACTTACTCAAAGCAAAACCGTCGGCCAACATGCCCAAGGGAGGAGTATCCAGAATAATGCAAGAATATTCTGTCTTCAACTGATCCAGCAACACTTTCATCCTCTCGTTAGAGATCAATTCCGTAGGATTAGGAGGAACCGTACCTCCAAATATAACATACAAATGATCCCGGGCTTGCTGTATAAGGACTTGAATATCATTCTCTATACCTGCCAACCATGCAGACAATCCTTTTTTCTGAGGCAATGCAAAATATTCACCCAGCTTAGGATTACGCAAGTCACAGCCAATGGCTATCACTTTTTTACCGGCCTTAGCATAAGCTCCGGCTAAATGAGCCGCTACCATGGATTTTCCCTCAGCCGGAATAGTAGAAGTAACCATAATTACCGGACAACCACCTTGCT
>CAJKZL010000222.1 GCA_905204385.1 uncultured Odoribacter sp.
TTTTTGGGTAGCCGGATCCCAGATGGTCGGTGTCGGATCTGCCAAACCTGAAGTCACAGTGTGGGAAGAGGTCCAATCGGTTATGGCCACGAAAATCCGGGCTTCATCTATTTTTTGATTGAGATACTCATCTTTCTGGGGATCATAAGTCCCTCCGTTATTACATATGTCTACTTTTACTTTATATCTTAGTTTTAAAGCTACCGGGCGGGCTGTAAAGGTATAATTCACTCCGAAATTAGCATTTCCGGTAAAGCCGGATTGTGTAAATGTTCCGGTAAACATATTGCCTGCTGCAAACACCGCACCTAATACTTTAGTAGCCTTTAATACAGCGGTTCCTGCATCGTTGTCCGTACCTTGAGAGCATAGGGGTGATTTTGTTGTATAGGCATTATTGCCGCTATCCCAAAAACTATTATCTTGAACATTCGGAAAAGGCACTTTCGATGTCCCCATTTTTTTCTCGGACCAATTGCTCATGTCTCCATTCGGAATGGTGTCCCCGCCAGCCGTTGTATAAATTCCGGTTCCTATAACTTCTTCGCCCACAATAGCCCTGAATTCATATCTTTTCTTGGCAAAGAAACCGCTTTTGCTATTTACATTGTAGATGGTAAGGCCGGCATCATTCATTCCCTCTGTCCAGTCGGGTTTGATTTCGTACTTCCCATCTGCGTTTTTAGTCAGGTCGATCCACTCTTCCTCACCGGTGAGGCGGTATTGTACTTCGGCACCTTCCTGCAAATGCTCGACGCTGACCAATGCGCTATTTGTCCACAAGTCGACTTCCGAAACCGTAAATGCAGAAGGCACCGTATTGTGGAAGGTGAGGTCCTTCTGTATGCTGCGTCCTTTGTTGTCGGTAATATACAAGCCGAAAATATGATCGCCGGATTCCTCAGGATTCAACGCCAATATCATAGGTACAAGTCCCGAAACATCGAAATTCACACTGGTTGCATTCTTCAGTTCACTTCCTACAGGAATATGAAAGGTTCCCAGAATGTCGACTACATTCTCGTCGTTGATCAAATCCATATCGGTGGAAAGCCCGATGGCCCCTAAAATTTCCTGGGTTAACACTTTGGAAGCGATGGTGAGTTTGAAGTCTTTGATGCCTTCTTCTGCTTTCACGACGATTACGGCTTTTCCGGTCATATCTGTTTCTAGTTCGACTGTTTTGAAATCGGAGTTGGAGGGCCATTCGATGACAGGTCCGTCCTTAAGAGGTTCCGGTTCATTGTCGTCGTCGCTACAGGCCATAAAAACGCTGAGTGAGCAAACCACCAGGAATAAGCAAAAAAAATGTTTTTTCATTGGGTTTAATTTTAAATTATTAATTAAAAAGCTCATAATCAAATTGTTAGTTGTTGGATTATACGGACGTTTTATTTGGTTGAATAAAAACTATTATACTTTTCAGTCTATTTTATCAGCAAAAATCGTGCAAAATTTTAAATAATTATGGATCCTGTAAAACATTTTAACATTTCGGTTTTTTAATCTATTGATATAAATACAATTATGGTTTTACGGTTTACGAAAAATCCGGTTATTGACAGGATTAAAATTATTCTGGTTGTTGCTCCTTTACTTACCGAAAGCTCCCCAAATAAACGTCCGTTTCTATTAGTTTTTAATAGGACATATTAGAAAAACCAAATTATTACCATGAAAAAAAATTATTTTTGTTTGATACTCATTGGTTCGCTGGGGTGCTTCATGTCTTATAAAGACGATGACAAAAATGAACCGCCGTTCAATTTTTCGGAAGGTATTGCCGGAACTTATAAAGGTGACCTCACCATTCGGTTTGCTGACGCCGATACTGAAGATACCATTCTCCAGAAAATTTGCATCTCGTCGGTAGGCTCTCAAATCGTTAAAATGGAGTTAAGGGACTTTATTTACAACAATTTTCCTATCGGCGATATCCTGGTAGAAAGTGTTGCTTGGGAGCCTGTTGCTGGGAATTCGAACGCTTATATCTTTACCGGAGAGCAAGCTGATTGTGGACGAGTTTGAAATAGTAACGGAATAAGGGATCAGTTGCATGAATCATGCAAATTAAAAGAAAAACAGCAAACATTCGGTTATCAAATATTTGCTGTTTGTTATGGAGGTCGGTAGCAGAATCGAACTGCTTTAGACGGTTTTGCAGACCGTTGCCTAACCTTTCGGCCAACCGACCTTTTTAGTTTTGCGTTGCAAAGATAGAAGGTTTTTATGAAGTTCCAAAATAACTTCGCAATAATTTTTTCACTATTCCCTCCCCATTCACTTATCTTCTTATAATGCGACGACTCGCGGCGTAGAATTTTAAGCAAAGATCATTTGCTGAAAAATAGTGTGGCTGAATCCTTTCGCTATCTTTCCAGCGTAACGCTGGTGCATTGAATTTGTCCTCCCAAAGGGGGATTCATTTTCGAGATTTTGATTTTAGCGTGGTTCAATTGAGGGAAAGCCTGGTAGAGAGCATCCAGCATTCGCCGGCCTACATGCTCCAGCAGATGGGAACGTTTCATCATTTCTTCGGCAATGATCTCGTAGGCTGTTTGATAACTCAAGGCATCCCCGATGTTGTCGGATTGAGCCGGAAGGCTGCAATCATACTCCAAACGGGCATAGACCCTGAATTTATTTCCGACGATCTGCTCAGCTTCAAAGCATCCGTGATAGGCATAAAACTCCATGCCCTCGATTTCAAGTACTCCGGTCATCATATGATTTTAAAAAAGTTTTGCATTCCGTTTAAGCCTCAGGCAAAAAGCCTGGTGGCATCTTTATGATTAAATATTTTATTCATCCTCCTGTTCCGGGCAAAGTGTAAAAATCCTCTCCGGCTTCTCGTTTGCTGTTTGAAACCTTGCAGTTGCCGGAATCGATACAAGAGGTTCAAACCTATAAATTTTAATTGAAAGAATCGAAATGGCCGATAAAAATTCAATCGTTAATTGTTTTTCTATTCTTTACTCTCCGATATAAAAAATGAAAGGGCCGGAGACCGACCCTTAAACATTTACTAACTACTAACCTAAACCATACAAACTTATGAAAAACAATCTTTTTTAAAGACGGTGCAAAGGTAGACATTAAATGACGCTATACAACATGAAGTTTCAAAATAAATGTTAATCATTGTGTTAATAAATGTGATTTTCCCAAGTGATTGTAATCTAGAAGTAAATGGAGTTAATAGTGGACAAATAGAACAATGATCGAGTTTACCGATTTTTTTATTCCTTTTTTTGAGAAATAATTTGGCGGATCGAAAAAAAGCTATACTTTTGTACCCGCAATCGGATATGATCGCAAGGGTTCTTAGCTCAGTTGGTTCAGAGCATCTGGTTTACACCCAGAGGGTCGGGGGTTCGACTCCCTCAGGACCCACCTTCAGATCGCCGAATGACGGCAATAAAAGTCAAAAAACCTACAAAGATAAAGTTTGTAGGTTTTTTATTTTCTTAAGCTGACAAGATTTCCAAGCAGGGAAAAGATAAGACGGTGTTCTTAAAGTCTTCTTCCTCAATCTGCTAATAATCGTAATAATAACTTCTTCAACTCAGGGGAAGAAGGACGCGGGGCATGAGTGGTTGCAATATGTCCTTGCTTATCGAACACCAGGAAACGTGGAATACCGGTGATCTTATAATCTTTCGTTATTTTACTCCATCCGTCGGCAAATAACTGGACTCCATGAAGTCCTTCTGTTTTTATAACATCCAGCCATTTTTGTTTGTTTTTCTTCTCATCCAGCGAAACGCCGAGAAATACTACATCCTTCTCACGCATTTCTTCTTCCAGCTTTTTCAAATGGGGAATTTCGGTGCGACACGGGCCGCACCAGGTAGCCCAAACATCAACCACTACCACTTTCCCCGGGAAATCCGATAAAGACACCATTTTTCCTTGCTGATCCGGATAGGTGAAATCGGCAGCACGTCCCCCCGGTTTGGTATCGTATAATTGGGTGCCGATAGCTTCAGCCCGTCGTTTTAATAAGGGAGTAGTTAGATATTTCCCGTATTTTTCCATTCCCTCTAAATACTGATCGTAGGACTTAAAATCGCTGAACAGGGTACTGACAATATACTCTCCCTTCAAATGGTCGTTAGGTAGGTAAGCAAGATAAGCATCCGTATGACCGATCGGGTTCTGACCGGATTCAAGAGTTGCAAAGTTTATATAATTATCGAGCATTTGCATGCCGTGCGGAAATTGCAAAATCTCATCCGTATGAAATTTTTGCTCTGAAATCACATGTTTATAAAATTCCGGCCATACCGAACGTTCAGGATGCTTGGTGCGTGGTGTTTGCAAAAACATAATAGCAAAGAAATCCGTCTCATAATCTATCAATTTTTGAAACAATTCGTCGAAATGTGAATTTCCACTTTTCCATTCTTTTCTTACTTTATCTAAGTTCTGCAAAAAAGCATTGAATTCCGGAAAAAAGTCCTCATAATCGCTCAGTATCTTGTCGAAAAAAAGGGATTTCAACCGAATATCGGTTGCATAATCTTCCCATTGGTATAGCTTCTCGTTTTCTCTCGTATTTCTTCCGTTCAGCCGGGCTTGGGTTTCTAAAAGATCGATGTTGATTTCTTCTCCGCCTTGTATATAAACGATAAAGTTTATTTTTTCACTTCCAATTGCATAAAATCCAGGTTCCTCCGGTCTTAAGATAAAACCGTAACTTCCGTCCCGGGCAATTTGTGTTGAAGCATAAAATTGCGGCTTCCCCTCTACAGCTTGGAAGAGTTTCACTTCTTCCCATTTTGAATTCGTGCAACTTCCTTTTATCAGGGTATAGTCCTGTCCCCATCCAGGGAAAACTAAGTGTAATAAAAAGACGACAATAAGATATTTCATATTTTATCTATAAAATCAAACAAATGAATTTCTTTCCGGATAAAAATGAAGAGTAAAGGCACGGGGCCTTACTCCTCATTTTGTTTATTTTCCAAACGGACCTTAATTAATAGCCGTACTAGAGCTGCCATCCACATAAACGACACCGCCTATTCGGCCTTTCCCTTGTAATATTTCGGGATCGGGTTGTAAATTGCCGGCTTGGATTCTATGCAAATAGAGCTTATAATCGCTTCCGTCATAGGTACCGATACCCAGGTATTCGAAACTTTCCACAGAAGAGGAAAAAGTCAAATGTCGCATATAAGTGACGGTTTCCTGAGAGGAAAGTTTGACATTTTCCTGAATCCTTTCCTGATAACCGGCATCGATATTACAAGAGTGAACCTTGTTGCCAATGGCGAAATAAATGATATTGTTTCTGGTGTTGGTGGCCCACTTTTCAGCATAAAGAATATCCAGACTCACATCCAGGGTATCGCGTCTGACGGTTGGGTTGGAATAATCGTAGTTATAAGGATAATAGGCAAGCAAATTCAACATCATATACACATCCTCCGTTTTCTTTTTCATTAATGCCCAGGCATAATCGCCCCGTGGTCCCATAAAAAGCAAGTCGGCATCCATCTGATTGACGGGCTGCGCACCTTTGTCGTTAAAAGTGGTTACACGATTGTCCTTAGCCGAAATGGTGATAAATGAAGAATTTTTTTCATCATATAGCAAAGGATTCGACCCGGCATTGACGTGGCAAGGAGCCAAACGATAATCTCCGTCTACTATCCCTCCGAAACGTCCGCTATTTTCACTTGAATTGTAGATCGTATACATTTTTCCGTCATTTATGATATACCCTTCCGAATAGGTCAACCACATATCCTGGGGGTTAGCGACCGGGGGCCTGTCATAAAACATTTCATCGAAGGTATAGACAATAGCCCCGGCCGATAACCGAATGGTTGCACAATCCTCGCCTGCGACAGCGAAAAGCGTATTGCCCTGCATGTAAATATCGTAG
>CAJKZL010000223.1 GCA_905204385.1 uncultured Odoribacter sp.
GTAATAGAATTTAACCGGATGAATATGGAACCGCTGGAAGCAGAAACCCGAGAAAGGCTGATTGATCCTGAATTGAGAAAAGCGGGATGGAATTTGGATGACCTGAATCAGGTGGTAAAAGAGTTTGCTATACCTTTTAAGGAGCATCATCCGGATAAATTTGCACATCCGTTTGATCTTATTTCGGAACCTGATGAACCGTATACTTCTTGTCTCCGTAGTGATTATGCTTTGTTGGGTAAGGATCGGAAACCTTTGGCAGTGGTAGAAGCGAAGAAGTTTTCAGCGGAAGCCCGGTTGGGAGAGGAGCAGGTAAAACAATATGCACAATGTATTGCAGAGACTTATCAGTGTGAGCTTCCTTTTGTATTTTATACCAATGGTACAGACATTTATTTTTGGAATTTAGGGGAATATCCTCCTTATAAAGTATATGGATTCCCGACGAGAAATGATTTGGAACGTCTGGCTTTTATCCGAGCCAATAAAATGGTGTTGGCGGATGAGCTGATCGATACGGGTATTGCAGGCCGGCCTTATCAGATACAGGCAATCCGGAGTATTCTGGAAGGTTTGGAAGAGCGAAGACGGAAATTTTTGTTGGTGATGGCTACCGGAACGGGAAAAACACGGACTACAATTGCGTTGGTTGACGTACTGATGCGGGCCAGGTGGATTTCGCGGGTGGTGTTTTTAGTGGACCGGATTGAATTACGGAATCAGGCTGTGGAGGCTTTTAAAGAGTATACTCCTTATTATGCTGTCTGGCCGACTTCCAAGGATAAGGATTTTGTAAAGGATAGACGGATTTATGTGTCTACCTACCAGACCATGATGAATATTATTGAAGGGGAAAAGAACGGACTATCTCCTCATTTTTTCGATCTGGTGGTAGTGGATGAGAGCCATCGTTCGATATACAATGTCTATCAGAATGTACTCCATTATTTTAATGCTTTTGTGCTGGGGTTGACCGCTACCCCGACAGATGTCATTGATCACAACACTTTTCAATTGTTTGATTGCGAGGATGGTTTGCCTTCCTTTGCTTATTCTTTCGATGAGGCATTAAAAGATACACCCCATTATCTGAATGATTTTGAGGTGTTGAATATCAGTACAAAGTTTCAAGTGGAAGGTATTCATAAAAATACAATTTCGCTTGAGGATCAGAAAAAGTTGATTGCCGAAGGAAAAGATATTGAGGAGATAAATTATGAGGGGACTTCTTTGGAGAAGACGGTGACGAATAAAGGAACCAATGCATTATTGGTGAAAGAATTTATGGAGGAAAGCCTGAAAGATCCGAACGGCGTATTGCCTGGAAAAACGATCTTTTTTTGCATGACGAAAAAACATGCTTTCCGGATAAAGGAAATTTTTGACCAGTTTTATCCGCAGTACCGAGGGGAATTGGCCAAAGTGATTGTTTCGGAAGATCCGAGGGTATATGGTAGGGGTGGTTTGATCGATCAGTTTAAAAATAACGATATGCCCCGCATTGCCATTAGTGTGGATATGCTGGATACGGGAATCGATGTGCGGGAAGTGGTCAATCTGGTTTTTGCAAAGCCTGTGTTTTCGTATACCAAGTTTTGGCAGATGATTGGGCGGGGAACGCGGCTTTTGGATGAAAATAATTTAAAAACCTGGTGTCCTGAAAAGGATCACTTTCTGATTATTGACTTTTGGGATAACTTCGAGTATTTTAAAGTAAATCCGCAGGGTCGTGTGAATAATCCGCAATTGGCTTTGCCTGTCCGGTTTTTCAGGACGATACTGGATAAATTAGAAGTTGCGGTAGCCAAAGATTTACCGGATATTGTCCGGAAAGAAACCGAGCGCTTGCAGGCGATGGTTGCTTTGTTACCGCGACAGGATATTTTGGTAAAAGACCGGGCTGATGAGTTAAAGCGGTTGCAAGAAAAAGGCTTTTGGGATCATCTGGATGAAGATAAGATTGATTTTTTGAGGGAGCATATTGCGCTGATGATGAAAACGGTTGCCGGGGTGGATTTCTGGGCGTTGCGTTTTCAGAAAGATGTGCTTGAAGCTTCAATAGCTTGCCTGGAGGGAAAACAGGATGAGTTAGAAACCATGCAGGAGATTATTATAGCTCAGGTACAGGAATTGCCTTTTGCTATTCATGAGGTGGCGGCGGAGAAGGATTTTATCAAAAAAGTGTTGCAAGCTTCTTATTGGCATCCGGTCGATGAGGATAAACTGGAAGAGGTATTATTGCGGTTGTCTTCTTTGATGAAGTACCGGAAAGGAATCCGGGGAACGGGAGGGATGCAGGTAGAATTGAATTTGCAGGATATCACCTATAAAAAGCAGACCGTAGAGTTCGGTCCGGAACATGAAGTGGTGAATATCCGGTGCTACCGGGAGATGGTGGAGCAGAGGGTGCAGGAATTGTCTGGTTACGATTTGGTATTACGTAAATTGAAAGAGGGTAAAAATGTTTCAGAAGAGGAGGTGGAACATTTAGTTCAGTTGTTACATCAGCAACGGCCTTACGTCACCTTGTCTTTGTTGCAGAAAGTGTATGATAACCGGCATGCGAAGTTTGTCCAGTTTATCAAATATATTCTGGGCCTGGAGGAAATCCAGTCTTTAGGAGAAGTGGTTACAAAGGCATTTGAGGAGTTTATGGCTCAGCATAACAATATGACTGTAAAACAACTTCAATTTTTGGATATATTGCGGCATTTTATCCTGGATAAAGGAGAAGTTACGCGGCAGGACCTGGTGGCTCCTCCTTTTACACAAGTCCATCCGGACGGAATATTGGGGGTATTTAAATCTCAGGAAATTAACGAAATTATAGAATTAACACAAAGAATAACAGCGTAGTATATGTTAGCATCAACCTTAAAGTCAAAAATAAATCAACTTTGGGATAAATTTTGGTCCAGAGGAATTACGAATCCGATTACGGCTATTGAACAGATTTCTTATTTGTTGTTTATCCGTCGGTTGGATGAATTGGATACGAGTAAAGTCATCAAGTCGGAATTTACAAAGGAAAATTACCATTCCTTGTTTGCCGGCAAATTTAAATTGAATCCTCAGGAACCGGATGAGACCTCCGCAAATACCATCGATAAGCAAAAATTAAGGTGGAGTCAGTTTAAGCAGCTGGATCCCGAGGCTATGCTGGAACGGGTGACGAAGTTTGTTTTTCCGTTTATCAAAAATCTTCAGGGGGAGGAGCAAGCGTATTCCCGCTCTATGCAGAATGCTGTATTTCTGATTACAAGTCCATTGTTGTTGGATGAAGCGGTGAAAGCTATCGATGAGATTTATGATGAAATCAAGCGACAGCAGGATCAGGGACAGGAATTTCAGGATACCCAGGGAGATGTTTACGAATATCTTTTGAATGAATTAGCACAGGCTGGGAAAAACGGTCAATTCAGAACTCCGCGGCATATTATTCAGTTAATAGCGGAAATTGTCGATCCGGATATTACAGACCGGATTTGTGACCCGGCTTGCGGTAGCGGAGGATTTCTTTTGGGAGCCTATCAACATATTTTGACCAAATATACTTCCGAAGAGCATTTGCAGGAAGATGAAAATGGTTTTAAACGGGGAACGTTGGGGGATCGTATTACTAAAGATAAGGTATGGAAAAAACTGAAAGAGAAAACCTTCTATGGTTTTGATATTGACCAGACGATGGTGAGGATTGGATTGATGAATCTGATTCTGCATGATATTGCTGTCCCGAAGATTGAGCACATGGATACTCTTTCTAAAAAATACGATAGTTATGAAGGAGACGAACGGTATTCGGTGGTGATGGCTAATCCTCCATTTACAGGGAGAATTGCGATTACTGATATGAGTGATAAATTCCGGATCGACCGTCCTCAAACCGAATTGCTTTTTATCGACCGGATTATTCACATGCTGAGCCCGGGAGGCAAAGCGGGAGTGATTGTGCCTGAGGGAGTTTTATTCGGTAGTAGTAAAGCCAATGTGGATATACGCAAAGCCCTTTTGATGGATTGCCAGTTGGAAGCTGTCATTTCGCTTCCTGCCGGAGTGTTTAAACCTTATACCGGGGTGAAAACGGCTATTTTGGTTTTTACGAAGGTAGAGCTAAAGGCTAAGAAATTTCATACTGAAAAAGTATGGTTCTATGAGTTGTTGAGCGATGGATATTCGTTGGATGATAACCGGAAGAAGTTGAAAGATACTCCTCTTCCTGAGGTTGTGGAGAATTATAAGGAAAAATTGAAAGATGAGGTCGTTGAACGGACAAAACAGCATTTTTATGTGCCTGTGACTGAAATAAAGGAAAATGATTTTGATTTGACTTTTGATAGATATAAAACCTATGAGTATCAGGAGGAGGAGTACGATCCCCCCAAAGAATTATTAAAGCAGCTTTTGAAGTTTGAGAAGGACATTAAGAGAGGGATAGAGGAACTTAACAGGATGATTCAATGAATAAAAGGAAATTTAATACGTTATTCCAATTTGAAGCGAAATCCGATATTAAAGCTGGTTCCGGGCTTGATAAAGGGAAATTTCCTTTTTACACTTCGAGCAGTAATCAGACTAAGAGAGTGGATCAAGCTCAGTACCGGGGTAATTCAATCATATTTGGGACTGGCGGGCAACCGAGTGTTCATTATTCTTCAGCACCCTTTGCTACTTCTACAGATTGTCTTGTTGCAACTCCTAAAATAAAAGACATTAATCCGCAATATGTATATTATTTTTTAAAAGGTAATATGCATATTTTACAAAAAGGCTTTCGGGGAGCGGGGTTAAAACATATCTCTAAGAATTATATAGATAAAATTGATATTCCTGTCATTTCTTTAGAGCAACAAAACAAAATTGTTTGGGTTTTAAACAAGACTGAACAGTTAATCAATCAACGAAAACAAAGTATTGAAATTCTGGAAGAATTAGTAAAGTCGGTTTTTCTGGAAATGTTTGGGGATCCGGTATTAAATCCTCATCGATATCCGATGGTTTCGTTATCGCAATTAGGAAAATGGCAAAGCGGAGGTACACCACCACGAAGTAAAGAATATTATTACGATGGGAATATACCGTGGTATTCTTCTGGTGAATTGAATGGTGTTTATATAGTCCAAAGTAAGGAAAATATAAATAATTTAGCAATAAATGAGACGTCTGCAAAGCTGATAAAAGCAGGTAGTTTGCTTTTAGGTATGTATGATACAGCGGCCTTAAAATCCAGTATTACTCTGGTGGATGCTTCATGCAATCAGGCGATAGCTTTTTCTTTGTTGTCGGAGAATAAATGTAATAGTTTGTATGTTTATATGGCAATTCAATTAGGGAAGAAAATGTATCTTTCCCGAAGAAGAGGTGTCAGACAGCGCAATTTGAATTTAAATATAATTAAGGGTATAAAACTCCCTTTACCTCCAGTTGAGGAGCAAAACCATTATGCTTTGATTTTTGAAAGAATTCTTAATGAAATAGATAAAACAAAAGAATCTTTAGCAATACTGGAAACCCTTTTTCAATCCCTCCTTCAACAAGCATTCCGGGGAGAACTTTTTTTTAATAAGTCAGAATATTCTATCCAGAAAGCGATCACAGAGTTAAACTGGCTGGAAGAGCAATTTCAGACGTTAAAGTCCTATGGTTTTTCTTCTGAAACGATAAAAATGCTGGCAGAAACCCGGGATAACGAAGGTATTGAAACTACAGAGGATTTAAATCAAGCATTGAAAGCAAAGCAACTGCCTTCCATTGAGGAAATAGCCGATTTTAAAGAGGTGTTGTATGCTTTGGGGATTACTTTTTTGAATGAAGTGGAGAGCCAGTTTCAAATACAGCAGTTAATTTCACATCCGGTTTTACAGCATACTCAGG
>CAJKZL010000224.1 GCA_905204385.1 uncultured Odoribacter sp.
GGAAAATTCAGGTAAGGCTGGTGCCGGAACTGAGTGAAGTGCCTCTGAATACCCAGGAGGCTTATACCCTGATTGTCGATGCCCGTAAAATCGTGGTGGAGGCGGTTACCGAGCAAGGGGTATATTGGGCTTTACAGACACTCAGGCAATTGTGTACCGCCCGGGGGGAAAAGACCTTTATCCCGGCTTGCAGGATTACGGATTGGCCGGCTTTTCGCATTCGCGGTTTTATGCACGATGTGGGCAGGGGATATATTTCCATAGAGGAACTGAAAAAGGAAATTGCCGCTTTATCGCGTTTTAAGGTAAACGTCTTTCATTGGCATTTGACCGATAATCAGGCGTGGAGGCTGGAGAGTCGTATTTTTCCCATGCTGAACGATAGTGTGAATATGGAACGTTTACCGGGAAAATATTATACCCTGGCAGAAGCCAGGGAACTGGTGGAGTTCTGCAAAGCTCATCATGTCCTGTTGATCCCGGAAATTGAAATGCCCGGACATAGTGCTGCTTTTGTACGTGCTTTTCGTCATGACATGCAAAGCCCCGAGGGAATGAAGATCCTGAAATTATTGCTGGATGAGGTGTGCGAAACTTTCGACGTGCCCTATTTGCATATCGGTACGGATGAGGTTCCCTTTACCAATCCCGCTTTTGTCCCGGAAATGGTGGATTACGTGAGGTCCAAAGGGAAGAAAGTTATTTCCTGGAATCCCGGATGGCATTATTCTCCCGGACAGGTCGACATGACTCAATTATGGAGCTACAGGGGAAAAGCACAACCCGGTATCCCGGCTATCGATTCCAGGTTTCATTATCTGAATCATTTCGATACTTTCGGTGACATCGTTGCTTTGTACCGGAGCCGCATTTACGGTAGTTCCGTAGGAAGCGACGATCTGGCGGGCGTTATCCTGGCGGTGTGGAACGATCGCCTGATCCGGGATGAAAGTCATATTATTCTGGAAAACAATTTTTATCCCAATATGCTGGCTATGGCCGAGCGGGCCTGGCGGGGAGGTGGGACGGAATATTTTGATAAAATGGGTGTCATTCTGCCGCCGGAGGATGCTCCGGAGTTCCGGGAATTTGCCGATTTTGAAAGACGTCTGCTTTGGCATAAAGCCCATACCCTACAGGGTTATCCTTTCGGTTATGTCCGGCAAACGAATGTGAAATGGAAAATTACGGATCCTTTTCCCAATGAGGGACAAATGGATAAAGTGTTTCCTCCCGAACAAGGATTGAAGGATGTGTATACCTGGGAAGGAAAAGAATATCAGGCGCATCCGGCTATCGGTGCGGGGATCTATTTACGTCATGTGTGGGGGAATCTGGTTCCCGCTTTTTATCCGAATCCCCGGGAAAATCATACGGCTTATGCTTATACTTGGGTCTTTTCGCCCAAAGAACAGGAAGTCGGGATGTGGATAGAGTTTCAGAACTATGGACGTTCGGAAATGGATTTACCGCCTCTGCCGGGGAAATGGGATTATAAGGGAAGCCGGATCTGGTTGAACGATGAGGAAATACTACCTCCGGTGTGGACTGCTACCCATCGTCGCAAAAGCAACGAGATCGCTTTGGGAAACGAGAACTGTATCGCGCGTCCCCCTAAATTGGTCACGCTTCGTAAAGGCTGGAACAAAGTATTCCTGAAATTGCCGGTGGGGAAATTCTCTACTCCGGAGGTGCGACTGGTGAAATGGATGTTTACCGCTGTATTTGTTACACCCGACGGACAGCAGGCCGTTGAGGGATTGATTTATTCCCCTGAAAAAGTAAAGGGGGAAAACAACCGGGTCAGGTAGAATGACCGTTACTTTCATCATTAAAACGATAAAACTATGAAATCGATAATTTTGCTTATCCTGATATGCCTCCTGTCCGGTTGGGCATATGGACAAAAATATTCCACCTTTTATGATCAACGGGCGAGTTTATTCGAAGAACTTCCGGTTACTTCCAAGGATATCATTTTTTTAGGCAATAGCATTACCAACGGATGTGAATGGAGTGAGCTGCTGGCCAACCGGCATGTAAAAAACCGGGGGATCAGCGGGGATATCTGCCAATGTGTTTATGATCGTCTGGATGCTGTTTTAAGAGGAAAGCCGGCTAAAATATTTTTATTGATCGGAATCAATGATGTCAACCGGGGAGCTTCGCCCGATACAATAGTCAGCCGAATCGGAAGGATTACCCGTAAAATTAAGCGGGATTCACCGAAAACTAAATTATATTTGCAGAGTGTATTGCCCGTTACGGATCATTACAAAATGTTTGGCGGCCATACCAAACACGCTCCCCTGGTGAAGGTCATCAATGAGAAATTGGCCCGGTTGGCGGAAGAGGAGCAGGTGGTGTATGTCGACCTTTATTCTCATTTTGTCGATCCTGCAACCGGAAAGCTGGACATCCGCTATTCGAACGATGGCCTGCATCTGCTGGGCAAAGGCTATGTAAAATGGGCTGAAATTATAAAACCTTATGTAGAGAAATGAGAATTATTCTGCTGATCTGGCTTTGGGGATGGTGTTGTTTGCTGTACGGACAAAAAGAAATGGAACGGATTCCTTTGGATGGCCCTTGGTGGTTTACACCGGTGGGCGAGGTACAATGGAGAGAAGCCGTGGTGCCGGGCACGGTGCATCAGGATCTGATCCGGCACGGATTGCTGCCGGATCCTTTTTATGGTAGCAATGAAGAGAAGATTCAGTGGGTGGAAGATAAAGACTGGGAGTATAAAACCACGTTCGAAGTTTCTGCGAAGCAAATCGATCACGATGCTGCCTTTCTTCATTTTGAAGGGTTGGATACTTATGCCGATGTCTATCTCAATGGAGCTTTGATTCTGGAAGCGAAGAATATGTTTATAGATTACAAAATTCCGGTGAAATCCGTTTTGCGGGAAGGTGAAAATCGTTTACATGTCCTTTTTCATTCTCCGGTTCGGCAAACGTTGCCGCAATGGCGGTCCAACGGTTTCAATTACCCTGCCGATAATGACCACCGGGCCGAGCGGGTGAGCGTTTTCACCCGGAAAGCACCTTATAGTTACGGTTGGGATTGGGGAATCCGGATGGCCACCAGTGGGGTGTGGAGGCCGGTGACCCTGTGTTTTCAGGATGTGGTTTCGGTGGAAGATTTTTATGTCCGTCAGCTAAAAGTCTCTAAAGAGGCTGCAGAACTGTCGGTTGAGACTGAATTGCAAAAGCTTGTTCTTCCGTCTGAGGAGGTCGTGGTAAAAATAGAATGGGCTTTACCGGGAGAGCGAAAGCAGACCCTGGAGCGAAAAGTGGTATTGGACAGCTCCCGGACGAATGTGATCTTTCCGTTGCACATATCTCGTCCCTCACTTTGGATGCCCAATGGATGGGGAAAACCTGTATTGTATGATTTTTCTGTCTCGGTGCTTTATGGGGGTAAGGAAGTGGCTTGCCGTAAACAGCGGGTGGGATTGAGGTCGTTGCGGGTGGTTAAAGAAAAGGATGCCGAGGGAGAATGTTTTTATTTCGAAGTGAACGGATGTCCTTTGTTTGCCAAAGGAGCCAATTATATCCCTTCGGACGCCCTTTTACCGGCTGTGACCAGCGCACGTTACCGGCAATTGTTCCATGATGTCCGGGAGGCCAACATGAACATGTTGCGCGTTTGGGGAGGCGGGGTTTACGAGGACGACCGTTTCTATGATTTGGCAGACGAAAACGGTATACTCATCTGGCAGGATTTTATGTTTGCCTGTACCACTTATCCTTCCGATCCTTTTTTCCTGGAGCAGGTGGCCCGGGAAGCGGAATATAATATCCGCCGCCTGCGGAGGCATGCCTGTCTGGCCATGTGGTGTGGCAAT
Organism: uncultured Odoribacter sp.; assembly: GCA_905204385.1. The sequence goes on from CAJKZL010000224.1 coordinate 3,854, forward strand.
AATGAAATAGAAGAAGGGATAAAATATTGGGGATGGAGTAAGAAATATTCTCCTGAAGTTTATCAGGAAATGAAAGTCGGGTATGAACGGTTGTTCCGGGAATTACTGCCCCGAAAGGTGAAAGAACTGGATCCTGAACGTTTTTATATGCATGGCTCTCCTTATTTTGCCAATTGGGGACGGCCGGAAAGCTGGAAGATTGCCGACAGTCATAATTGGGGGGTATGGTATGGAAGAAAACCTTTTGAAAGCCTGGATTCCGAAATTCCACGCTTTATGAGCGAGTTTGGATTTCAGTCCTTCCCGGAAATGAAAACCATTGCAACTTTTGCTTCGCCGGAGGATTATCGGATAGAATCGGAGGTGATGAAGGCTCATCAGAAAAGTTCTATTGGAAACGAGTTGATCGAAACTTATATGGCGAGGGATTATAAAGTTCCGGAACGGTTCGAGGACTTTGTGTATGTGGGGCTGGTGATGCAAGGCCGTGGAATACGGCGGGGATTGGAAGCACATCGCCGGAACCGGCCCTATTGCATGGGGACTTTGTATTGGCAATTGAACGACAGTTGGCCGGTGGTGTCCTGGTCCGGGATAGATTATTATGGAAATTGGAAAGCCTTGCACTACCAGGCGAAGCGGGCGTTTGCACCCTTGCTGGTGAGCGTGGTGCGTGAACGCGATTCCCTCGGAATTTGGTTGGTTTCCGATCTGCTGGAGAAACAGGAGGGACTGCTGTTAGAAATGAAATTGACTGATTTTAAGGGAAAAATTCTGAAAAAGCAAAGATTGCATACGGAAGCGGAAGCGAATTCTTCCCGGAAAATATTTGAAGCGGATTTGCAGGCATTACTGACCCCTGCGCGGGCGGATAACTGTTATTTATTGCTGACCTTGAAAGATAAATCCGGCAGGGTTGTCTTTGAAGAACCCTGGTTCTTTGAGTCGCCTGTTAACCTGAAATTGCCGGAGGTGCATCTTCATTCTCAGCAACGGGTTTGGGACGGTGGTTGTGAGCTTACGTTAAAGTCGGATGGGCTGGCTAAAGACGTTTTTATTGAAGTACCCATCCAGGGTGCCCGGTTGAGTGATAATTTCTTCGATTTGCTTCCGGGTGGTACCCGTAAAATCCGAATTTCCTCTCCCGAAATAAAGAAGGGGCAAGCGGTTGGAATATCGGTAAAGCATCTTGGGGGGATGGATTAATATGGCAAATATCTTCTTAATCTATAAAAAAAGTACGACTATGAGAAAATTATGGAGTGGGATAGGGTTAATAGCATGTATGGCTTTTGTTTTTTCCTGCAGTTCGAAGCAGGAAACGGCAGACTATCGCGTGGTCCCTTTACCCAAAACGATTTCAGTTGAGACAGGTAAACCGTTTGTTTTGGATAATCAGGTGAGGATTCTCTATCCGGAAGGCAATGCCGATATGAAACGGAATGCTGAATTCCTCAAAGCATATATTCAGGAATCGACAGGCAAAGAGCTGACTGTGGAGGCCGGGACGGAAGGAGCTAATGCTATTGTGCTGAAATTAGGTTTACAGCATGCGAATCCGGAGGCTTATCGACTGGCAGTCACGGATGAGGGAGTCATGATCGAGGCGCCGACCGAAGCCGGAGTGTTCTATGGAGTGCAGACTTTGCGTAAGTCGTTGCCCGTAGTGCGCGAAGCGAAGGTGGTCATGCCGGCAGTAGTCGTGAACGATGAGCCCCGCTTCAGCCACCGCGGGATGATGCTGGATATCAGCCGGCATTTTTTTGCACTCGATTCGGTTAAGCGTTATATCGATTTACTGGCATTACACAACATCAACCGTTTTCATTGGCATTTGACCGACGATCAGGGATGGAGAATCGAAATCAAGAAATATCCCGAATTGACCCAGGTCGGCTCCAAACGCAGCGAAACAGTGATCGGGCATAATACGGGAAAGTATGACGGAATAACGTACGGCGGAGTTTATACTCAGGACGAAGCCCGCGAATTTGTGGCTTATGCGATAGAC
>CAJKZL010000225.1 GCA_905204385.1 uncultured Odoribacter sp.
CCGACATTTGTTCCCTCGCATATAAAGGCACCGACTGATTCCGCCTAACCCCGTATTTGTCCTGAATCACGCGGTAATGGACGTTCTGACTGGCAGAATCTGCTATGGGAGCCCAACCCTTTTCATTCCGGTAATTACTCAGCGCGCCGAAAGCTCTCAATCGATCTTCAAAAATCAACAAAGAATCGATCATCGCACTGATCTTATTCCACTGAAAACTACGCCCTTTCCCATTATACTCATAAGTATCCTGCAGCGTATGCCGGTCATACAGCAAATTTTTCTCTAACTTTACTCCCGCCGTCAAATAGCCGATCGCCAATAACCCCAATCCCCAAATCCAAACTCTATTCCTCATCTTTTTAAATTTTGAGAGGAATACGTTAAAAACCAGGTATTTGTTAACTCCGTTTACGCTTTTACCGGCAAAAATACAAGAATCCTTTGCAAATCGAAAGGACTTATACTTATTTGAGAATATTTCACACTCAACATCAGTTAGAAGCCTTTTTCTCCAGAGTTATATGAAGAGCAAGAATCTGCCGGAACAATTTTTGCTTGAAACGAATCCAATTCCGGAAGGGTTCAAGCTCAGAAAATTCTATCGGATAGTCTTCATTACGCGTTTCCGCAATGAGTTGACGAAGTGCTATACCTTCGGACAGTAATTCCAAATCATAGCGTTCATAAGCTAACTTATTGAACCGGTCTATGATAGAAGAGGCTTCATCCACCCGATACCATTCTCCCCTTGCAATTCCTTTCACCCATAAATATACGGCATGATGATAAAAAAGCCGCCCACCGGGGAGATTCATATCAAAAGGCTTCAATAAAAGATAATATTTTTCATACATCTCATCATCAGCCACCTGTATTGCATAGCGGGCCGACATATAAAGATAACGCGACCAATATCGATCATAATCCTGGGGCTTCCGATACAATTCACTCATCTGTTCCAGCAATGGAAGAGCCTTATCCGTTTCGTTCAAGTTCAGGTATTGTTCAATTAAAATGAGGGTAGAGCCTGTACGGAGATGCTGAATCCGGGTTAAATCATTCTCCAGGGTAAGTTTTCCGGCAATCTCATCCCCTTGTGCAATAGAAGCCTTTAAACGCTGAATAGCCGGAATGTATTTTTCCTGATGCATTTCGATACGTGCATAGACACTATTTAACACTAACATAAAATCAACATTACCTAATAGGTGAGCACATTTTAAAGCAGCAGCAATATATGTTTTTGCTTTTTCAAAATTGCCGGCAATACGATAACTGCTTCCCTTAATTTCGTACACTAAACGATAATTCAATAATTCTGCACCAGAAAACCCGGCAAGTTCTGCATCTGTCACTATCTCCAGATTCTGCCTGATCACCGACCGAATATCATAAATGATATAATAATAAGAAATCAATATCGTTTTCAGTTCTACCGAATGTTCATAGCCTTCAATGGTTCTCACATATTCACCGAATCCTAATTTGTTCAGATCTTTATAAAAATCATGATCAAAGAAATAGATGCAATTTTCTAAAATGATTTGTTGAAAGACCGGGCTATTGTAAACATCGAACATCGGTTCTCCTGTTTCATACCACAAGGCAAGATCCTCGAAGAACAATTTAAAAAAATCATACAGAGGAAATACACTCTGTCGTTGCCGCATGTAATCCGGATCGCAAAACGTCAAAAGGAAACGCTCCCTATCGCCGCTTTTCACAAGATGTTTTGTTAAATACCGCAATTGATATAAAGTGTATTTCGTAGTCTGGCCTACCGATTGGGAAATAATTCGATGTCCTCTCTCCTTATCGATCCAATACAAAATGCCTGCCTTAGCTTTTATCCCCAGCCAGTCGAAAAGCGAGGCATGAAAAGGCACAATTCTTTCGTTTGTATTCTTCACAATAAAGGAACCGAAATAACTGAAAAAGCGTTCCAACTCGTAGTTATCCCATTGGAGGTATTTTTGCAACTCAGGCTCCGTCATCGGTTCATAAGCTGACATAAGGACCTCTAAAGCAGGCCTGACATGCCTGGCATAAACTTCGGAATCCTGAAATTTATTAGAAAAATACTGCTCATAAACTCCACCTAATCCCTGAGGAAACCGGCCGGGTTCGTCAAAAGATAGTCTTCCGGCTATAATTTCGTCACAAACATGTTTTACATATAAAAATACGCCATCCGCATTTTTTGCAATCACTGTTTTAACTTCATCATAACGATTTTGCTGTTGGTATATTTCCAGCCTTTGATCTATATATTCCGTAATATCCTGTTGATTTTCTGCCGATTCAGAATGAAGGACCCAAGGATCGAAACTTTGTAAAGGCACCGTCACTTCCGGGTCGGGCCGGCTTGTTACAATAATTCTTATCCATTCGGGTAACTTATCGAATTCCGCAGCAATAAATTGAGCTATCGAATTAAAACCATTTTGAGTAGCTTCATCCAAACCGTCGATCAGGATAACAACTATTCCAGCAGGCTTTTCTACCAATTGGCACAAAGGCTGAACGATCAGCCTTTCAAACAAAGCTACGTCATTATAATTCTCTATCGGTTCCTTGATGTTCATTTGAAGCAATCTCTCTCTATAACCCGGCAATTGGGTACTTAACTGATAAGCAATAGTACAGATGGCCCGACGTGGAGAGGCTTTTTCACTATGCCCCCTACGGCACAAATGGAAAGCAGCTATTGCAGGAAATTTCTGAATCAACTGAGTGGCAATAGCGGTTTTACCTATTCCGGGAACCCCGGTCAACCAAAACAAACGACTTGCCTTTTTATCGTTCAACCATCTTTTTATTTCTTGAAACACCCACTGCCTCCCCACAAACCAAACTTGATTCAGGACTAAATCAGCGTCAAAATTTAACGGATTCAATTCACTGAACAACCGATATATATTACCACCGGTATCCAGATAATCCGGATTTTCCAAAGCTTGGCAAATTTTTGAAAAATCCGTTTGAAAAGTTTCAGTCAGACTGGTTTTATTTACCGATCCTTGTAAATCTAACCATTGCAACCGATAAATAGAAAGAGGAGGAGTGGTCCATACCAACATCACAGGAATAATTTTTATTCTGTGATCTAAGGCCTTGGCTAATTCATTCAAACAATAACCATCCGGCCGACGAACAGAATAAGGAGTCATAATAAGTATAATTCGCCCGTTGCAGGAATCTTCGCTTATCCACTCCAATCCCTCTTCGATATATTTTTCCCAATCGTAGCCCGGTTGAAGACGATCCTCGTCAAACCATACCTTATGGCCTTTATTTTCCAACTCCCGGGCCACTCCACGGGCAAACGGCAAATACTCATCATGCCCGTAACTGACGAAAACACGTAAAGTTTTACTCTTTTTCACTGCTTCGAATTCTTCCTTACAAGAAGTACAATAGAAACGATTTACCTGAGGTAGAAAAACGGCATGATCGGCATTACAGTTAGGACAATTCATCTCGATACTTTCTAATGGGACAGACTCATCACACGAAACAAGGTATTCCTCGTTTTCACTTTTTCAAAGATATATTTTTTATAAGCGATTAGAAAATTTATAACTATGATTTTCGGCCATTTGGCGATGAAGGATTAAAGAAATTCCATCGACTTAAGTAAAAATAAAAAGGGAGAATCGCCTGGCATATGCCATATAGGTTATATTGCGCAATGTTATTTTGAGAAAATGGCAAAATCTCTGTAAAGTCTCCGGTCAAATTCCAGGTGACTTCAAACAAAAAAACGCACTGAAAACCAGCGCGTTCTATTTTTGTCGAGATGACTGGACTTGAACCAGCGGCCTCCACGTCCCGAACGTGGCGCGCTACCAACTGCGCTACATCTCGTTTGCGGTTGCAAATGTAATAAAAGTCTCAATAAAAAGTACTATATTTGTTGAAATTTTTTTCAATGTAATTTTCAGACAATGGACACAATCAGACAAAATAAAGTAGCCAGACTGATACAGAGAGATTTAAGCGAAATGTTCCAGCAAGAATGCAAGGAATACACCGTCGGTGCCATGTTATCGATCACCGCCGTACGTGTAAGCCCCGATCTTTCTTATGCCAAGGTTTATGTAAGCATATTTCCATCTAACCGAACCGAAAGCGTGATCAAAAGCCTCGAAGAGCATAATAAAAGTATAAGGTTTATCCTGGGGAAAAAAGTGGGCAAACAAATGCGGATCATCCCGGAATTGCGTTTCTTTGTAGACGATAGTCTGGATTACATCGATAAGATAGACGAATTGCTTAAATAATCCCGGGATACCAAGGGCTTTTATGAAACTTCCTTTGTTTATAGCCAGGCGCTACCTGTTTTCTCCCAAAAAACAGAATGCCATCAACATCATCTCGGCCATCAGCGTGGTAGGCGTCACGATCGGTACTACCGCACTGATTGTTGTTTTGGCGGTTTTTAACGGCATGGACTTGCTATTGCAAAAGAGTACCGACAGTTTTACCTCCGACCTCGTTATCTCTCCGGCCTCCGGGAAGTTTGTCCATTTCGATACCGGCGTATATGAAGTATTGAACAGGCAACCCGAAATCGCCGGCTATGACAATGTTATAGAAGAGAAGGCATTAGCAGTATACGGAGACAAACAGACTCCCGTCATTCTCAAAGGGGTAAACCCCGAATATATCCGTCACTCCAGCTTGGCCGACAACATCGTACATGGTGAACCTGTCCTGGAATCGGACAAAGGACAACAAGCCATCGTAGGGTATGGCGTAGCGGCACAGCTAGGCTTGGGGTTGAATTTTCTCCAGCCGCTCACTTTTTACTACCCCGACAAAAATGCAGCGGCTTCAGTTTCCGCTCTGCGATCGGAACAGCTGTTTCCCTCTGCGTTTTTCAGTTCACAGCAAGATATTGAAAGTCAATACGTCCTCAGCTCCCTGGAATTTGCAAAATCCCTGTTTAAAACGGGTGACAAAATTTCCAAAATCGAAATCACATTGACCGATCCCTCTGCCATGTCCAGAGTTAAGAAAAAAATTGCCGCCGAGCTACCCTCCCGCTACAGGATTGAAGATAAATACGAAATCAACAAGGTATTCTATGCCATGATGAAATCCGAAAAGCTGAGCGTTTTTTTGATTCTGCTCTTCATTCTTTTAATTGCCTCTTTTAATATTATCGGTTCGGTTTCGATGTTAATCCTGGACAAAAAAGAAGATCTGCTCACCTATAAAGCGATGGGACTGAATAACCGGGACCTGATCTCGATTTTCAAAACCGAGGGCAACCTCATCACCGCCATCGGTGCTTTCTCCGGTTTGACGATCGGTTTGGCGATCTGGTTGCTTCAACAAAAATACGGATTAATCACGCTGGGCGACGGCAGCTATATCATCGACGCTTATCCGGTAAAACTAGTATTCCAGGATATTTTGATCATCCTGGGCGCCGTTTTACTGATCGGCTATCTCGCTTCAGAATTTCCGGTCCGCTATTTGATAAAAAAATTGTGTTGAATCCTCGTAAAATTCCCGATAACTATAAATGCTAAAGGTCATGATGAAAAAAATTATCACTTTTATCTGTGTACTGAACCTGATCCATCCCATTCACGCCCAGGAAAAGGAAATCAAGGCGGTGATCGAAACCAATCTGGGCAATATGATCGTCAAATTATACAATGATACCCCGCAACACCGGGATCATTTCGTCCGCTTGGCCAAAGCCGGACATTACGACGGCACTTTATTTTACCGGACCATTAAGAATTTTGTTATACAGGGAGGCTCGTCCGATAGCCGCAATGCTGCACCGGGAGTCATGATCGGCTACGGCAAACCCATTGTAATCGGTTCGGAAATCAAGCC
>CAJKZL010000226.1 GCA_905204385.1 uncultured Odoribacter sp.
AAGTGACCGAAGGTCACTCATCGTTACTTCAATTTTGAAACTTGTTCCAAAATTAAACGAACGTTTTTATGGTAATGACCGAACGAGAATGGTTACAGCGATTAGAAAAGGGAGAAGAAGATGCGTTCCGGATTTTGTTCGGGACTTTTTACGCGCGTTTAGGAAGTTTTGCCTGCCGTTTCGTTGATGAACAAGTTGTGGCAGAAGATATGGTCCAGGACATTCTGTATGATTTGTGGATGAAAAAACTTCATTTTGAAAATCTTTGGGCGTTAAAAGCATATTTGTACAATATGGTTCGTAACCGATGTCTGGATTTCCTCAAACATCGTAAAGTAGAGGAAAAATATTTGCAGGAACAACGTTATAAAGAAAATTCAGAATCTTTTCTTTTTCAATTGTTGGAAGACGAGGTCTATTTTTTGTTGAGGAAAGCTATCCGGAATTTGCCTTCGCAAACAGCTAGGGTGTTTGAACTGATGTTGGATGGACATGATAATGTGGAAATAGCTGCTCTGTTAAATCTTTCTTTGGATGCAGTGAAAGCCCATAAAAAAAGAGGGAAAAAAATATTACGGGGTAAATTGAAGAATATGCTTCTGCTTTGTTGGTTACTACGGCATAAAAAATATAAAATTGTGTGACACTTTTCAAAGACATAGTCGTTTTTGGGATATAAAAGATCTCAAAAATGGAATTAAAACAGATCGTTCGGCTTGCTTATTTGATATCCCACCGTTTTATGGATACCCTGTCTGAGAAAGAACAGGAAGAATTAGAACAATGGTCAGGTGCTAATCCGGAACATCGCCAGTTGTTGGAAGATATTTGCCGGAAAAATTTTTATACAGAAAAACAGGTTGAAGACCATTTGTATAATCATGTTATTGCCTTTCAAAAAGTATCTGCCCGGAGGCAGCATGATTTGAAACAGAAACGGATATGGAGAATATGTGCAGGTGTGGCTGCTATTTTGGTTGTAGCTATGGGGATATCCTTTCTTTTTATCAATCAACCGGTTGGAGATAAATTGGTGGCGGGTGGGGAAATAGCCGGGCTGTCAGCTGGGGAAAGTCGTGCCGTGCTAACTTTGGGCAATGGACAACGTATGGAATTAGCCGGCCGTATGTCGGATTCTGTGTTTGTCGAAGAGGGAGTAACATTAAATGCAAAAGGAGAGGTACTCTTGTATCAACAGGCTGCATCTGACAGTATTTCAATGGTATACAATACTCTGGAGGTGCCTCGGAAAGGAGAATTTCAATTGGTTTTGGCTGACGGAACTAAGGTATGGATCAATTCGGAAAGTTCGATTAAATACCCGGTTGCTTTCAATGGAAAAGAACGGCGGGTATATTTGGAAGGGGAAGCTTATTTTGAGGTGAGCAAAAATGAACATATGCCTTTTGTGGTGGAACTGGGAAAAGTAGCTGTGCGGGTATTGGGAACTTCTTTTAATGCCAGGGCATATCAAGATGAAAAAAATGTATATGCGACCCTGGCAGAAGGGAAAATCTGCTTGGAGACTGGTAAACATGGTATGCATTTGTCACCCGAAGAACAAGGAATCGTTAACCTGGTGAATGGAATTATAAGCAAATAGAAAGTGGATATTCAACTCTATACTTCGTGTAAAGTCGGACGTTTTGCATTCCAGGAACAAACTCTGGAGGAGATGATGAATACCCTGTCCCGTTGGTATGACATTCAGGTGTTTTTTGAGCATGAAGCATTACGGCAAGTTACTTTTACAGGCAATCTGAAACGTTACGATGGTTTTAATAAAATCATAGAACTGCTGGAAATGACTGAGATGGCGCATTTTAAAGTGGAAGGAAATAAAATATTTATTTCGGAATAAAATAGGCAACGAATGTCCCCACATCCGTTGCCTTAAACTCAAAGTGTGAATAACTTCAAGTTTAACCCAATCACAAATTTATGAAAAAAAAGGGAAAGAATTACCTCCCGGATAAGAGGTATTTACTAAAAACAATTTTAACGATGAAATTTATCGTGGTGTTTATGTTATTGACTTCAACGCAATTATCCGCTAAAGTCAATGCTCAGCAATTGTCCATACGGATGGAAAATGCTTCCTTTAAAGAAGTGGCGAGGGAAATAGAACGGCAGACAGGCCTGACTTTTCTGTATAGTGATTTGAAGGTGAGCCACCTGAACGATCTGCAATTGAATTTTGAAAATACAGAGTTAACGACCGTATTGAGAAAATGCCTGGAGAATTCAGGTTTGTCTTTTCGGATTGTAGAAAATACGATTGTCATAGTGCCGGACACTGCCAAACCTGGAGTTCCTCAACAAAAAAATACGGTGAAAGGGCAGGTAGTTGACCCTGGTGGCCACCCTATGCCTGGTGTGACCGTATTGATCAAGGGTACACAGATCGGAACTTCTACGGATGCCGATGGAAAATTTTCCTTGGAAATGGGTAAAATTGAAAATCTGGTGTTGGTATTTTCATTTGTCGGCATGGAAACGAAAGAAGTGTCTGTCAAAGATAAACAGGAGTTGAAAGTGGTGATGAAGGAAGCTGTCGAAACAATTCAAGAGGTGATTGTTACCGGTATCTTTGAACGAAAAAAAGAGAGTTTTACGGGTTCGGCGACCACTTATACCGCCGACGATTTGAAAACAATCGGTAATTTCAATATTTTGCAAAGCCTGAAAACCCTTGACCCTTCTTTTGCCATTATTGAGAACAATCAATTCGGTTCTGCTCCCAATAGGATGCCGGAAATTAATATTAACGGTAAAAGTAGTATTGCCGGGCTTAATTCGGAGTATGAAAATGACCCGAATGCCCCTTTGTTTATCCTGGACGGTTTTGAGACTACCTTAGAGGCCATCAATGATTTGAGCATGGACCGTATAGAGAGCATTACGATTCTGAAGGATGCCACTTCTACGGCCATTTACGGGTCAAAAGCCGCAAACGGGGTGCTGGTGGTGGAGACAAAGAAGCCGGAAGCCGGGAAATTGAGGGTTAATTATGCCGGGAATTTCACTTTTTCGTGGGCAGATTTGACCGATTATAATCTAATGGATTCGGAGGAGAAACTGGAGTTTGAGAAATTATCGGGGTATTATGGTTCATATAACGAAGACGGTGAATTTTTATCTGATGTTAATGGCAAAAATTATTACAACCGTTTGGCAGAAGTGAGAAGGGGGGTGAATACCTGGTGGATTAATGAACCTTTGCGGGTTGCTTTTACCCATGGTCATAATCTGTTTATAGAAGGAGGGGATAATAGTATGCGGTACAGTGTGGGGTTGTCCTACCGGAATCAGCAGGGTGTGATGGAAGGTTCCGACCGGGATGCCATGAATGGGAATGTACGTCTGATATACCGGTATAAGAATATATCATTTACGAATTATACCAATATAGATTTAGGAAATGCTATATCGGAAAATGCGGCTTTTTCCGATTTTTCAAGGGCAAATCCTTATTATCGTAAAAGGAACGAGTACGGGGAGGTGATAAAGGTGCTTGAGGCTATTCAGACCAATACGAATACTTATACTTATGTTTACAATCCTTTATACAACATGGAGCAGAATAGTCTGAACCGTACCAAAACCTACAATCTGACCAATAATTTTGAGATTGAGTGGAGGGTTTTGCCGGCCTTGCGGGTACGGGGACGTTTCAATGTGCTGAAAGGGACAACCAAGAATCTGGTGTTCGTTTCTCCCAATCACACTTCTTTTGTGAATGCAGAGTTGACGGACAGGGGAAAATATTCGGAAACAAACGGTGAGAATGTGAAGTATAACGGGGATTTTACGGTTACTTTCGGAAAGGTTTTCCGTGAAAAGCATCAGGTAAATGCTGTGGGTGGAATGGATTTCCAGAATAAGACGAGTCAAAAATCAGGTTATAGCGTGAAAGGTTTTATGACGGACCGTTTTGATAATCCTGCTTTTTCTGACGGGTATGTCGACGGCGGACGTCCCGTTTATTCAGAGACGGAAAGCCGTTCGGCAAGTTATTTCCTGAATGCGGGCTATTCTTACGATCACCGTTATTTGGTGGATGGTAATTTCAGGATGGATGGCTCTTCGGTGTTTGGTGTGAATAATTTGTTTACAAAAACCTGGTCGGCTGGTGTGGGCTGGAATTTGCATAACGAATCATTTTTACGCCAGAGTGATTGGCTGACGTTTTTGAAGCTCAGATTTTCTGTAGGTAATCCCGGAAATCAGAATATAGAGGCTAAAATGGCTAACAATCAATATTCTTATGTGACTTCTTTTCCCAATCCTTTCGGGTTGGCCGCCGCCGTATCGAAGTGGGGGAACAAGGATTTGGACTGGCAGAAGACATTGAATTATAATTACGGGTTGGATATAGAGGTCTTTAAACGGCGTTTGCGTTTTACATTTGATTATTATTTGAAAAAGTCCGACCCGCAGATTATCAGCGTATCGCTTCCTTCATCGGCGGGAGCCTCTTCGGTTCCCATGAACCTGGGCGGCCTGAAATCGTATGGATATACGCTTAGTGCTACGGTAAACCTGATTAAAAAGCAGCATTTCTTTTGGAAGGTCAACGGGAATCTGCGTCATTCGGTATCGGAATATTATAATATCGGGGATTTGTTGCAGAGTCTGAATTCCGAAAATATCAGCCGTAATCTGGTCCGTTATTATGACGGCGGTTCCACCAGCTCTTTGTGGGCTGTCCGTTCTATGGGTATTGATCCGGCTACCGGCCGGGAGGTGTTTATGAAAAAAGACGGTACTCAAACTTACTATCATGATTATGATGACGAGGTTAATATTGGTGATTCAACCCCTAAGGTGGAGGGAATCGTAGGGACTTCGTTTTATTATAAAGGTTTCTCCGTTAATGTGAATTTCCGTTACCGGGCAGGAGGGCAAATTTTCATGCAGACATTATACGATAAGGTGGAGAATATCTCGCGTGAAGGTTTAAGAAATAACCAGTATAAACGGGCCTTGTATGACCGTTGGCAAAAACCCGGCGACAGGTATAAGTTTAAGGTTATTTCACTGACCGTAACTACACCGATATCTTCGCGCTTTATTGAAGATGAGAATACTTTCAGTTGTGAATCCTGTACAGTGGGTTATGAGACTACGGCAAACTGGTTGAACAAAATCGGTGCAGCCTCATTCAATGTCCGTGCTTCAATGAGTGATATATTCAGGATTTCTACGGTAAAAAATGAACGGGGACTTGATTATCCTTTCCAACGCAGTGTCAATTTTTCCCTTGGAGTGAGATTTTAATTTTTAAATGTAAAGCAATGAGAAAAAATATAATAGTAAAGTGGATTGCAATACTGTGCAGTATTTCTGCCGTATGCAGCTCCTGCGAATCTTGGTTGCAGGTGAAAATGAAAGATAAGATTCTGGAAGAAGAGCTTTTTAAGGACGTGGAGGGATATATGTCTGCCTTGAATGGGATTTATGCCTCTTTGAATGAAGAGAGCATTTATGGAAATAATCTTTCGATGGGTGTTATTGATGTCATGGCCCAGTATTATGATGTAAAAACTGCCAAGGATCATACTTATGAAACTTATGGAGATTATGACTATACCCAAGAATCTTATAAGAAAATGCAATCGGCTGTTTGGTCCAAAATATACGCTTTGTTGGCCAATGTAAATTTATTGCTTGAGAATTGTCAAAGAACCGATTCCCCTTTGCCAGAACTTTACAGTGAGCTGATTCAGGGTGAAGCTTATGCTTTACGGGGTATGCTCCATTTTGATTTGCTGCGTTTGTGGGGGCCTGTCTATTCGGAAACGACGAAATCAGCCGAATGTATGCCTTTTATGGAGGC
>CAJKZL010000227.1 GCA_905204385.1 uncultured Odoribacter sp.
TGATGTTGGAGGACGGCTCGGTGGTGTGGTTGAACTCCGCTTCCGAATTGCAATTTCCTGCTGCTTTTCCTGGGCAGGAAAGGAGAGTTCGGTTGAAAGGCGAAGGGTATTTTAAAATTGAATGAGATACACTTCGTCCGTTCTGGGTGGAGACCGATAAAGTGACAGTAAAAGTATTGGGTACGGAATTTAACCTTTCGGTTTATGCCGGCGAGCCCGGATCGGCGACGACTCTCGTAAAGGGAACTGTAGAAGTTTGCACACATCGGGGAAAGCCGGTCCGTTTACAGCCCGGCCAGCAACTACTTTCTGACGGAAAGCGGATGATGGTACAGGAGGTGGATGTCGCTTCGGTCGTTTCCTGGGTAGAAGGGAAATTTAGTTTTCAAGATGCTACCCTCCAGGAAATCATGCAGCAAGTGAGCCGTTGGTATGATGTGGACTATACTTTCGTCCGGGAGAATCTGAAAGACATCCGGTTTTCGGGTGCAATTCAAAAATTCAGGCCTTTACGCGATTTGATCGGAATGATCGAAGCAACAGCGCCCGTGCATTTTATGGTAAAAGGAGAACAGATAACGATTACCGGTAAATGAAAGCCGGAACGGTTGGCAGACCTTTCCGGCTGAATATTAATAACCTGCTTTGCCAGAAGAGTCGACGCTAGAGGCAAAGCTATTAACAATAATTACAAATGTATGAAAAAAAATCATGATGCATGGCCTTCTTACAGAGAATGGCTGAAAAAAACGTTGTTCCTTATGCGATTGACCTGGCTATTTTGTTTGTTGTGTTTCGTTCATGTTTCGGCCGCTGTATATTCTCAGGCGGAACGGGTCACCTTGAACGTGTCCGGAGTAACGGTGAAACAATCGTTGCGAATGCTGGGTAAAGAATTCAAAAAAGACTTTTTTTATAGTAATGTTCAGTTCGATACGGAGCGGCAGGTAGATCTTCAACTCGATCGGGCTACGATCGGGGAGGCGTTGAAACAAGTATTTCCCGGCAAATCCGTCGATTATTTTATCGATGGGGATTTTGTGGTGATCCGGAAGATTACGGATCCGGTGAAGTCGTTGCCATCGGCGGAAATATACGGAATGGTCAGGGATGAAAACGACCAGCCTTTACCTGGAGTCACTATTCTGGTAAAAAACACCAAACTGGGTTTTACTACAGATGCCTTGGGGAATTTCAAAGCGGTTGTGCCGATGCCCTTTCCGTTCACCCTTGTATTTACCTCGGTGGGATATACCCGTCAGGAATGCCTGGTAAATGAAAAAACCGGTTTCCCGCTGTCCATTCATATGGTGCCTGAAACGAAAGAAATGGATGAAGTAGTAGTCACCGGTATTTTTGAGCGTAAAGCCAGTAGTTTTACCGGTTCGGCCGTGAGCGTCACCAAGGACCAGTTGATGCAGGTGGGGAATCAGAATATTTTCGCCAGTCTGAAAAACATAGATCCCAGTTTGATGATCTTTGAAAATCTTGAATTCGGTTCGGATCCCAATAAAATGCCTGAGATGCAGTTGCGCGGAACTTCTGCTTTTCCGGGTGATGAGGCCGGTTTGGACCTGAAAGGGAATTATGTGAATAATCCCAATATGCCCTTGTTTATTCTGGACGGTTTTGAAGCCAGCGTGGAAAAAATTTTCGATATGGATATGAACCGGGTAGAGAGCGTTACCATCTTGAAGGATGCAGCGGCTAAAGCCATTTATGGCTCCAAGGCGGCTAACGGTGTGGTAGTGGTCGAAACCAAACGGTTGGAGTCGGGAGAACTCCGGGTGAGCTACAATGGAAATGTGAATTTGACGGTGCCCGACCTGACGAGTTACGATCTTTGTAATGCCGCCGAAAAATTGGAAGTCGAACGTTTGAACGGACTTTATGAAAGTGATGACCTGAAATCCTGGATGACACTGCAAAAACGGTATAATCAAAGACTGGCGGTGGTATTGTCCGGCGTAAGCACCGACTGGATGTCCAAGCCTTTACGTACCGGGGTCGGACATAAACATGCTTTGTCGATAGAACTCGGAAATAAAGAATTGAGGGCGGTTACCGATATCTCGTACAACGATGTGGTGGGCGTAATGAAAGGTTCCGACCGCGTAAATATTGCGGGGACTCTATCTTTATCCTACCGTTATAAGAATATTAATTTCCGGAATGTACTTTCCGTTACGGCCAGCGACAGTAAGGATTCGCCCTATGGTTCGTATTCAGAATATGCCCGGATGAATCCGTATTGGGCACCCTATGATGAGTACGGCAATTTACTCCGGAATGCGGAATTGTCTGTAAATTCTACGGGGGTTCCGGATTTTCGGGCTAATCCTTTGTATAATTCCCAGTTGAATACCCGTCTGACTTCCGATTATCTGGATGTTACGAACAATCTGTATGTCGAATGGAACATTCTTCGGGGATTGAAAACAACCTTGCGGTTCGGAATTACCAAAAAATCCAATGGAGGAGAAACTTACTATCCGGCTAATCATTTGATGTTCAATAGTTATTCAGGAGATGATTTTTTCCGGAAAGGTTCTTTTCAGACCAATGACGGAAAAAGCAAACGGTTGAGCGGCGACTTGAATATCAACTATTCTCATTTATTCGGAGAAAAACATTATGTGTTCGGGAATGTCGGCTGGAATTTGAGTGAGAATCAGTATCAGGAAGTGATTTATAAAGCCGAAGGCTTTCCCAGCGACAAGATGGACAACATCATGTTTGCCCGTCAATATGCAAAAGATCAGAAACCTTCCGGAAGGGAAGAAACGGTCAGGGATATCGGCTTGCTGGGAGTGGTAAACTACGCCTATGACGACCGTTTTCTGGCGGATGCTTCCTACCGGGTGAGCGCATCCAGCCAATTCGGTGCCAATACGCGCTGGGGAAGCTTTTGGAGTGCCGGTGTCGGTTGGAATATCCATAATGAACATTTTCTGAGACAATGGGACTTGATTCAGCAATTGAAATTACGCGCTTCGGCGGGATATACCGGTGCCCAGAATTTTGCAGCGTATCAGGCATTGGCAACCTATTCGTACGATCTGGACAGAACGTATAACCAATACCTCGGGGCAACCTTGAAAGGAATGGCGAACGATGATTTGAAATGGCAGCGGAAATTAGATTATAATGTGGGGCTGGATCTGAGTTTATTTCAGAAACTGACTTTAAAACTGGATTATTATATCAGTACAACGGACAATACTTTGATCGATTATTCGTTACCTACTTCGACCGGGTTCAGTTCTGTCAAAGAAAATATGGGAGCCATTCGCAACGTGGGCTTCGAGGGGAAAGTCAATTGGACGGTTTGGTCACAGCCCAAAGAACGCTCTTATGTGATGTTGTCATTTGCGGCTGCTACCAATAAAAACAAGATTACGAAAATATCCGAGACCCTGAAGGCTTATAATAAAGCCCAGGAAGAGATAGCTGATGACCGGTTTAGTAATAAACAGGTGACTTTATACTATGAGGGGATGTCTATGAATGCCATCTGGGCGGTTCCCTCTTTGGGTATCGATCCGGCGAATGGACGTGAAATATACCTGGATAAACAGGGTAATCCTACTTATGCCTATTCTTCGCAGAATCTGGTCGTTTGCGGCGACAATCTTCCCAAAGTGCAGGGTAATTTCGGGTTGAATGCGGAATATAAAGGAATAGGGATCAATGTGGTGTTCAGGTATATGTACGGCGGGGATATGTATAACCAGACTTTGGTCGATAAGGTTGAAAATGCCGATCTTCACTATAACGTAGACCGACGGGTGCTGACCGGAAGATGGCAGAAAAAAGGCGATCGGGCACCGTTTAAGTCGCTTGCCAAGGTATGGGTGTCGGAAGAGCAGGTGTGGAAAGAAGAGAAGACCCAGCCCACTTCCCGTTTTGTACAGCAGAGAAACGAACTGGACCTTTCCTCTGTTTCCCTTTCCTACGATTTTTATCGCTGGCCCTTTTTGAGAAAAGCGGCCCTGGAACGGCTGAAGTTCTCATTTTATATGAACGATGTATATAAATGGTCCTCTATCAAGGTTGAACGGGGGACGTCTTACCCGTTTGCCCGGAGTTTTAATTTTTCCTTGCAGGCAACATTTTAATATGAATTTTAATCGGTTGAAATATGAAAACCTTAATGAATATATTGCTGATTACCTGGGGAGTTTTGGGAACTTCTTGCCAGGACTGGCTGGATGTAAAGCCTAAATCGGAAGTCAAAGCGGACGTGTTGTTTGAAACGGAGGCCGGATTTAAAGATGCATTGAGCGGTGTTTATTTGCTGATGACGAATAGCAGTGCATATGGCCTGGACCTTACTTTGGGGTTTAACGATGTGTTGGCCCGACAGTATACCCTTAATTCCACTTTTTGCGATTACTACGACGAGAGTGAATACCGGTATGAAAAAGAAAATGTAGAGAGCCGCATTGCCCGCATTTGGCTGGCTCAGTATAATACCATCGCAAATGTGAATAATATTCTGGAAAATCTGGAGACTCACAAAGACGTATTGCATCCGACGACTTATGGGATCATCAAAGGGGAATGTCTCGGATTGCGGGCATTTTTGCATTTCGATCTGATCCGGTTGTTTGGGTATGGAAATTTAGTCCGTCAGCCCGAAAATCTGAAGAAATTGTCTCTGCCTTATGTGAAAACTTTTCATAAATCCGTTACGCCGCAATCGACAACCGAACAATTCCTTCAGCAGGTGGTGCAGGATTTGGAAGAGGGGTATACCTGGCTGTTGAATTATGATCCTTACAGCATACAACCCAAGGGTGAGGATTATTACCTGCCGAATGACGATGAGTTTTTTACGAAACGGAATCGTTATTTCAATTATTTTGCTTTGAGGGCAACGCAAGCCCGGGTATATCTGTGGATGGGAGAAAGGGGAAAGGCGTTGGAATGTGCCCGGGAAATTATCAGCCGGGGAACTGCCTTTTCCTGGATTTCCGAACAAAACATTACCAATGGGGATGAAAAGGCGAGGGATTTGACCTTTAGTACAGAGCATATCCTGAGTCTGAATGTTTATCAGTTGCAAGATAAAATCGATCGGTTTATTAATCCCGACTATGTTCAGGGAAATATGAATTATGATTTGCTGTATCACTCCCGGACTCAGGCAAATGATATTTATGAAATCGAGGCTAACATCGGTGCATCGGATTACCGCTATATGCAATGGTATGATAAGGATGGTGATCAATTTGCCCTGAGGAAGTTCGTGCAGGTGGAAAAGACGCAGTTCCCCGATAATATGCCGTTGATCCGGAAGTCCGAAGCTTATTATATCGCAGCGGAATGTCTTAACGAGACGGATGATGCGGCAAACCGCAAAATAGCCATTGCCTATCTGGAAGAAGTGCGGAAACACAGAGGCATCGTTCGTCCTTTGGATGAGAATCTGTCGCAGGAAGAAGTGCGGGAAGAAATTTATAAAGAATACCGCAAAGAGTTTATCAGCGAAGGGCAGTTGTTTTATTTCTATAAACGTCTAGGGTATACGACCATTCCGGGTTCTGTGGTTCCTGCCGATGAGCGGGTCTATAAATTGCCGATGCCCAAAGTGGAGATCGATTTTGGCGGAAGAAACGAGTAATATTTAAAGTCGAAGATTATGAAAACAAATAAAATTATTTTCAGTTGCCTTTGCTGGCTGTCGGGATTCTTCCTGTTATCGGGCTGCGAAAAAGAAAACACCTTGGAATATGAAGAAATCCCCGGAGTATATTTTGACGGGGCTGTCCGTTCTTATTCCTTCTATGAAAAGCCGGGGACTTCGGTGGACACTTTGAAGTTGCCTGTTTTGAT
>CAJKZL010000228.1 GCA_905204385.1 uncultured Odoribacter sp.
GGTGATCCCAAGTACGCCGGCAAAGTAAATCTAGAATTTTCTAATGGTAGCTTGTTTATTCAATAACTAGCTGTTAGGGAATGGAAAAGCGAAATAGAGATAATAATTTTTAAAATCGTTTGGTAAATAATTTTTTAGTCCTATATTTGTCCCGGTAAAACATAGAAAATGAGAATGAATTTGCATCATAACCATCATCATTGCCATCACTGTTTCAGGTGAGATGATGTTGTTATGCTGTTCATTCATCCAATAAAGTATAATAAGCTCGCCTGATTCAGGCGGGCTTTTTTTATCCCTTCCTTCCTGAACCAGTCGGCGTTGATTAGTTTCGAATCAGAAATAATAAAATAAAACGTTATGACTAATTTAAAAATTGCAATTCAAAAATCAGGCCGATTAAATGAAGACTCCCTGACTCTTCTGAAAGAATGTGGCATTTCGATCAATAATGGAAAAGATCAGTTGATGGCCCAGGCTTCCAATTTTCCCCTGGAGGTTTTGTATCTCCGGAATTCCGACATCCCCCAATACGTTAAGGACGGCATTGCGGATATCGCTATTATCGGCGACAATACGGAAAAAGAAAAAAAGACCGGTATTTTGAATGTGTTAGAACTGGGATTTTCCAAATGCCGCTTGTCTATAGCCGTTCCTAAAAATGTAGATTTTCAGGATATTTCCTGGTTGAAGGGGAAAAAAATAGCGACTTCTTATCCCTATTCCCTGAAAGATTTTCTTGCGGAAAATAACATTGAAGCTGAAATACATGAGATTTCCGGGTCTGTAGAAATAGCTCCGAATATAGGATTAGCCGATGCCATCTGTGACTTGGTCAGTACCGGAAGCACTCTTTTTAAAAATGGTTTGAAGGAGGTTTATCCGATATTCAATTCCCAGGCTATTTTAGTGGCGAATACGAAGCTGACGAGCGAAAAAAAGGCTTTGCTCGATCAGTTGATTTTCAGGATAAAGGCGGTTTTGGCTTCTAAATATAATAAATATATTTTATTGAATGCTCCGAAAGCTTCCCTGGAAGAGATTTGCCGTTTGCTGCCAGGAATGAAAAGTCCTACCATAATGCCTTTGAAAGAAAAAGGATGGGTGTCCCTTCATTCCGTTGTGAATGAAAATGAATTTTGGGAAGTGATCGGTAAGCTGAAAAATGCCGGAGCTGAAGGAATTCTCATTGTGCCGATTGAAAAAATGGTGCTTTAAGAGCAGCAAATAGAACAGATCGATGACAATATTGCGTTTAATCAGATAAAAAAGAAATATGGAGAAGATTATAAACCCTGATCCGTCCGAGTGGAATCGGATACTAGAACGTCCTCAACTGAAAAATGAAGAATTACTCAGAATATGTAAAGATATTTTTTCCGAGATCCGTAAACATGGAGATCAGGCAGTGGCCAAATATACCTGGTTTTTTGACAAGGCAAAGACAGACCGGCTGGAAGTGAGTGAAAATGAATTTGCAGAGGCCGAAAAAGCTGTTGACACCGAACTGAAAGAAGCTATACAGATAGCCAGGCAAAATATTGAGGATTTCCATAAATTGCAGTTATCTGTTCCGGAAAGATATAATCATCCGGGAGGTTTCTCTTGTTGGCAGGAAATCAGAAGTATCGAAAAAGTGGGACTTTACATTCCCGGAGGCAGTGCCCCCTTGTTTTCCACAGTATTGATGCTGGCCGTACCGGCGCGCTTGGCAGGATGTGAAGAGATTGTGCTATGTAGCCCTCCGGGACAAGACGGGAAGGTCAATCCGGTTATCTTGTGGACAGCCCGGTTATGCGGAGTGAACAGGGTATTCAAAGTGGGAGGAGTTCAAGCTATCGGGGCCCTGACGTTAGGAACGAAAACAATACCTCGGGTATATAAGATTTTTGGCCCTGGTAATCAGTATGTAACGGCAGCCAAACAGCTAGCAGCCAATTATGGGGTGTCTATTGACATGCCTGCGGGACCTTCGGAAGTAATGGTAATTGCCGATCAAACGGCAAAAGCCGCTTTTGTAGCTTCCGATTTATTATCTCAGGCTGAGCACGGACCGGATAGTCAAGTGATTCTTCTGACTACCGACCCGGCATTGCCAGAAAAGGTGGAAAGAGAAATGCAAAGGCAAATGGCGGACTTACCCCGTAAAGGGATTATTCTGCGGGCCTTGGAGAGTTCAAGG
Organism: uncultured Odoribacter sp.; assembly: GCA_905204385.1. The sequence goes on from CAJKZL010000228.1 coordinate 2,183, forward strand.
GCTGTCGTTTTGCAAGATATGGATCGATGTATAGCTTTAGCCAATGTCTATGCCCCGGAGCATTTGATTTTATGCGTAGAAGAGAATGCCCGACTTGCTGCCCGGATAAAAAATGCAGGTTCTGTATTTTTAGGGAATTATTCGCCTGAGAGTGCCGGGGATTATGCCTCCGGGACTAATCACACCTTGCCTACCAATGGTAATGCCCGCGCTTACAGTGGAGTGAATATGGATGCCTTCGTGAAAAAGATTACCTTTCAGGAAATCAGCCGGAAAGGGTTGGAAAAACTAGGACCGGTAATTGAAAAGATGGCAGAATATGAGCAACTGGAAGCCCATAGAAGGGCGGTAGAGATCAGGTTAGCCTTAGATAAAGAGTAGAAGTTTACGAATAGAATTGTGTTATGGAAATAGAAAAACTGGTCCGGAAAAATATCAGGGAACTGAAGCCTTATTCCTGTGCGAGGGATGAATATCAGGGAAAAGAGGCTGTATTTCTCGATGCCAACGAAAATCCCTTTGAAAATGGATATAATCGTTACCCAGATCCGTATCAGCGGACGTTGAAAGCAGCTATAGCTCCTTTGAAAGGGGTTGCCGTCGAAAATATAGTGTTAGGAAACGGAAGCGATGAGCTCATAGATTTATTGATCCGGAGTTTTTGTGAACCGGGGCAAGACAATGTGATCGTCTTTTCTCCGGGCTATTCGATGTATGAGGTGTGTGCAGCCATCAATGATGTGGAGGTCCGAAAAATTAATTTAACGGTTGATTTCCTGCCGGATTGGCAAGAACTGAAAAAACGTACGGATGAACATTCTAAAATAGCGTTTCTTTGTACGCCCAATAATCCGACCGGAGCAGTGATCCCTTACCGGCAAATTGAACAGGTATGCAAGGATTTCCCCGGACTTGTGCTGGTGGACGAAGCTTATATCGATTTTACAGACGAGCGCTCGGCTATCGGTTGGTTGGACAGGTATCCCAATCTGGTGGTCTTGCAGACCTTTTCGAAAGCCTGGGGCATGGCCGGACTGCGGTTGGGAATGTGTTTGGCTCATCCGCGTCTTGTGGAGATCTTGAACAAAGTAAAAGCACCTTATAATATCGGTAGTCTTACCCAACGAACGGCTTTAGAACTCCTTGAACAACACGAAACCTTCGAGCGGAATTGCAATCTGATCAAAACAGAAAGGGAACGGATGATAAAGGGATTGAACCGCTTGCAGTTGTTTGAGCGGGTATATGATTCGGAAGCGAATTTTATCTTGGTTATTTATCCCGATTGCGGACCTTTATATCGTTTCCTGACTCAATTGCGGATTGTTGTCCGGATGCGTGATATACCGCCCCGTATTGCCGGTGGACTCCGCATCACAGTAGGAACTCCTCAGGAAAACGATCGGTTGTTGGAGGCTTTAGCTCTATGGAAGCGGCAAAATGGAAAAATTGCAAATGAAATAACAAGCTTATGAAAAAATATTTATTCATCGACCGGGATGGCACTTTGATTCAGGAGCCGCCGGAAGATTTTCAAGTGGATCGTCTGGAAAAGCTGGAATTTATGCCGGGAGTTATCGGTGCTTTGCGCCAGATTGCGGAGACTACGGATTATAGCCTGGTTATGGTCAGTAATCAGGATGGATTGGGAACCCCGAGCTTCCCTCTGGATGATTTTTTATTGCCTCAGGAATGGATGTTGAAAACCTTCCGGGGGGAAGGAGTGGTATTCGATGAGATATTGATCGATCCCAGTCTGCCGGAAGAACATTCTCCCTTCCGTAAACCAGGAATCGGTATGGTTCAGAAATATTTGAACGAATATCTGGATCGGGAAAACTCTTATGTTATCGGAGATCGTATCACGGATATGCAACTGGCTTCCAATATGGGGATTAAAGGGATATTATTTGGAAAAGAAAATGGGGATAGCCCGGGAATTACATTACGTACGGATGATTGGAAAAAGATAGCGACCTTCCTGACAAAGGGAAGCCGCCGGGCGGAGATCGTTCGGAAAACAGCAGAAACCGAAATAGGTATCCGGGTGGACCTGAATGGGGAAGGGGCCGCCCATATCGAAACCGGCATCGCTTTTCTGGATCATATGCTGGAACAGATTGCCCGTCATGGGGGAATAGACTTGGATATTCAGGTTAAGGGAGATTTGCAGGTGGATGAACATCATACCATTGAAGATACCGGCATTGTTTTGGGAGAGTGTTTTGCAAGGGCTTTGGGGAGCAGGAAAGGAATAGAACGGTATGGTTTTGCTTTACCGATGGATGAGTCGGATGCTCAGGTATTGCTGGACTTAGGAGGGCGTAGCTGTTTGATCTGGAATGCAGAATTTGCCAGAGAGTATGTAGGAGATTTTCCGACTGAAATGACGAAACATTTTTTTGATTCATTTTGTCAGAGTTGTAAATGCAATTTACAGGTGACTGCAAAGGGGGAGAATACTCATCACAAGATTGAAGCGATTTTTAAAGCTTTTGCCAGAACCTTGCGTGAGGCTGTGCGGCAAACAGGAGGAGGAATTCCTTCTTCTAAAGGAAGTATAGGTTAATGAATACTAACCGGAAATTCGGTTGTGAATCCCGGTTAACGATGGTTTTATCGGGTTATATAAATGCAAAGAGATGAAAATAGTAGTTGTAGATTATGGAGCCGGTAATATATTTTCTGTACTTATGGCTTTAAAACGATTGGGATGTCAGGCTGTAGTCAGCCGGGATCCCGAAGTGATTTCCAGGGCCGACCGGGTTATTTTTCCCGGTGTAGGACAGGCATCGGCGGCTATGGCTTCCCTGGAGAAGTACGAGCTGCAGCAGGTTATTGCCGGATTGCAAGTCCCTGTTTTGGGAATATGCCTGGGGATGCAGTTACTGTGTACTCGGACGGAGGAAGAAAATACCCGGGGATTGGGCGTTTTTCCGTTGAAAGTGAAAAAGTTTGCCGGAAAGTATAAAATTCCCCATATGGGATGGAATAATTTATACGGTCTGCATTCCCCTTTATTTCAGGGTATCGACGCTGGGGAAAGGATGTATTTTGTTCATTCCTATTATGTTCCGGCGAATGAGTATTCTATCGCAACCTGCGGGTACGAAGAGGAATTTGCTGCGGCTATCCGGAAAGATAATTTTTATGGTTGTCAGTTTCACCCGGAAAAGTCGGCAGCGGCAGGGCAAAAAGTGTTGAAAAATTTTTTAATGGAAACTCTATGAAAATCATACCGGCAATAGATGTCATCGCGGGTAAATGTGTCCGTCTGACACAAGGAAATTACAGTCAGTGTAAAATTTATTCGGAATCGCCTCTCCAGGTGGCCAGGATCTTTGAGGAGGCGGGGGCTACCCGCTTGCATTTAGTCGATTTGGAGGGAGCTAAGTCGGCAGGAGTGGTAAATATCCGGGTATTGGAAGAGATATGCCGTGAGACTTCCCTGGAAGTGGATTTCGGAGGCGGTATCAAAACCGCTCGTGATCTGCAACAAGTATTTAATGCCGGAGCGAAATATGCCTGTCTCGGTAGCATTGCTCAATCCGATGTGGAACAAACGCGCATCTGGCTGAAAGAATACGGAGGAGAACGGATCATCATCGGTGCGGATGTATGGAATACTATGATTTGTATCCACGGATGGAAA
>CAJKZL010000229.1 GCA_905204385.1 uncultured Odoribacter sp.
AAAAAGAGCGCATGGACGACCTATGAATCTGCTGCAACGAATGAAGAATACAAAGCAACCTGCCGTGTGCCCTTAAAAATCATGGGAACTTTACGGGAAACAGCTAGCTTCGAAGTTTCAGTAACCGACAGCACCGCTAAGGAATACCAGCATTTCGAACTTGTTTCTAAAAAAATCACCGTTAACCCGGGAGACGAAATGGCTTATATCGAATTGATCCCGACAGACGACAATGAAGTGAATTATGACCGCATTTTCTCCCTAACGATAAACGGAGTGGAAGGAAGCAACCTGTCCGTCGGAAAAGCCAACACGACCTGCGAAGTAACGATCGTCAGCGAAGAAAAAGTTAAAACTTTGTCTTTCAAGGAAATTACGATGGAATTTATGGAGAACGAGACCAAAGCTATTCAGATCAATCTGGATAACGCTCCGCTGGAAGGTGAAGAACCGGTCACTGTACTCATTTCACAAAAGATTGGCGGAAATGCCGTGATAGATCAGGATTATACCTTATCTGCCAAAACAGTTACTTTCAATGCGGGAGATAAAGTGAAGTATATCGATATTACCCCAAAAGATGACGATGAGATTGCCGACAAAAAATTCGTTCTGGAGTTAAAAGCTCCCGTCGGAGCTACTATAGACACGGAAAGAGGCAACCTGGAAATAAGGATCAAGACCAATGATATCCCCTATTTCAAATCTTCCTTATACGGTTCGAACGAAGGGACAGGAAACAATTATTTCCCGGTATTGATCCCCAAAGCGCTAGATCATGACGTTACGGTTGCCATAACCTTAATTCCCAAGGAAGGAACAGTAGGAACCCATTACAAATTGATCACCGAAGAAGTCACCATTCCGGCAGGAGAAACTGAAGCCAATGTTTGCGTATGGCTGGGATATACCAAAGAATACGAAAAAGCTTCTTTCGACCTGGAAGTGACCGGACCGGAAAACACTACCTATGAACCTGTCGTAAAAACTTCCTTCAAGGTAAATGAAAGCAATTACCGGAAATTCTTCGGAAAGTATAATGTGACCTACGTCAGCAGTTCACCAGAATTTTCCAGTGGCAAATGTACCTTAAACGTAGAAGCGGAAGCCGACAACTTTATGAGTTATCTGGTTTGTACTTCTACAGATTTCAGAAGTGGACGGACTTATACTCAGCGATTGAAATTTAATCCCTGGGATAATACCCTGGCCGTAGTTCATAAAGAAATTGTTTTCCCCAATGTCGGTTTTACTGGAGATTATGGTACCTGCAATATCAAACTCGAATGGACCAAAGACAGAAATAAGGATATCCCGGTAGCCATCAGTTCCGACTTTAAAACCCTTACCTGGGATCTGCAAGGATCGATCGTGGAAGGAATTTTATATAAGGCAAGCGATGATAGCCGCTTCAACACCCGGTGGTTCGATATCAGTTCCTATAAGATGGTAAAAGCCGAATAATCCCCGCTTGATACCGCTTATAAAAATTAGAAACAGAATTCAGATTCTTTTATCGAGGTCTGAATTCTGTTTTTAATTTTTATCGCTATCCCTCTGTATCTCCTAAAATTCCAACTTATCATATCCCTTTCGGCAAGAAAGAGAAAGTGAATATCAGGATTCAAGCCAACAGAAATTCATTGATCTTCCTTAAACTTTCTTTATCGGTACAAATTTATTACTTTTGCCCCGAACCTTAGGAACAGCAACACGCTGCTAACCTAAGGTATATCAGAATTTACCAAATCATCACATCATGGCAGGAATGAAAAGCTTAGCCAAGGATACGGCGATCTATGGCATGAGCAGTATTATCGGCCGTTTTCTTAATTGGTGCTTAGTCCCGCTCTATACCTACAAACTAGCCACTACGGGAGACTTCGGCGTGGTCACCAACCTGTATGCCTGGATGGCCCTGCTGCTGGTGATCCTGATCTACGGATTGGAAACAGGGTTTTTCCGGTTTGCCAACGATCCGAAACAAGGCAATCCCCAGACCGTCTATTCCACCTGCCTGGCTTCGCTGGCGATTACCTCTACTCTGTTTGTCCTCGCGGTTCTTTTGTTTCTGAAGCCTGTTAGTCAGGCCCTGGAATTAGGGAATCATCCGGAATACATTGCCATGACCGCCTTCATCATCGCGATGGACGCCTTCAGTGCCCTGCCCTTTGCCTATCTGCGTTATGAAAACCGACCGGTCCGCTTCGCCCTGTTGAAACTCCTCTTCATCGGACTGAATATTGTTTTCAATCTGTTTTTTCTGGTGATATGCCCCTGGCTGTACCGAACCGCTCCCGCGTGGATCGACTGGTTTTATAGTCCGAATTACGGAGTAGGCTATATTTTGGTTTCGAATGTCATCAGCACGTTTATCGTACTTCTGGCGCTATTCCCCGAAATTGCCCGCATACACTGGCGTTTCCGGCCGGAACTGCTAAAACGGATTTTGCGGTATTCCTTTCCGTTGCTTATACTGGGTGTTGCCGGCATCATGAACCAGACCATCGATAAAATCCTCTATCCTCTACTGATCCCCGACCCTGCAGTAGCCAAAGATCAGCTCGGAATCTATGGGGCAAATTATAAAATTGCGATTGTCATGGTCATGTTTACCCAAGCTTTCCGCTATGCTTACGAGCCTTTTATCTTTGCCCAACACAAAGGCAATCAAAAAACTCAGGCCTATGCCGAGGCAATGAAATATTTCATCATTTTCGGATTATTTATTTTCCTGGGAGTGATGTTCTACCTCGATATTCTCCGTTATTTTATCAAACCGGTATATTACCCCGGCTTAAAAGTAGTGCCTATTATCATGCTGGCAGAACTCTTCTTCGGTATCTTTTTCAATCTTTCGCTCTGGTACTAACTGACCGACCGTACTCAATGGGGGGCTTATTTTTCGGTCTTCGGGCTGATCATTACTTTAACGGTCAATATTATCTTCGTCCCCTACCTCTACCACAACACCTCCATTGCCCCTTATATGGCCTGTGCTTGGGCTGCTTTTATCTGCTATTTTGCCATGATGGTAGCGTCCTGGTTCATCGGCCAGCACTATTATCCCATCAAATACGACCTGAAAAAAATAGGGACTTATTTCCTGTTAGCCCTGGGATTATATGTAATAGCAATGGTATTTCCATTTGAAAACCTGCTGTTGCGCCTCGGTTTCCGCACCCTTTTACTGCTCATCTATGTAGTTTACCTGCTGAAGACCGATCTGCCCCTGCATGAAATTCCCGGTCTCAACCGCTATTTTAAACCCCGTCCCTGATCTTTAATCTATAATCTATAAAATCAAGGTATGCTTACCGATTTATTCCTACAGTTAAAAAGTTACTTAAAAAAAATCCTCGATCCTTCAGAGGAGAGGGAAAACGAAGCTGAAACCATAGACAATATCCTGAAAGGAATCAATTTTCGGGGAAGCAATCTATGGGTATTGATATTCGCCATTTTTATCGCCTCCCTGGGTTTAAACGTAAACTCTCCGGCAGTCATCATCGGAGCCATGTTGATCTCTCCCCTGATGGGTCCTATCATGGGCATCGGGCTGGGGATCGGTATCAACGATTTTGAACTGATTAAAAAAGCATTTCGGAACCTGGCCATCGCTACGATCTTCGGCATCATGACCTCTACGCTTTACTTCCAGCTTTCTCCCTTTAACGCAGCGCGTTCGGAATTACTGGCCCGCACCACTCCTACCATCTACGACGTATTGATCGCCTTTTTCGGCGGCATGGCCGGAATCGTAGCCTCCAGCACCCGCCTAAAAGGAAACGTCATTCCAGGCGTAGCTATTGCCACCGCTTTAATGCCCCCTCTGTGTACCGCAGGATTCGGTCTTGCCAGTGGCAATTTCTCTTATTTCGTAGGAGCCTTTTACCTCTATATGATTAATTCTGTGTTTATCGCCTTCGCGACCACTCTGGGAGTCAAGCTCATGCATTTTTCCAAGAAAACCTTCGTGGATAAAAACCGGGAAAAGAAAGTCCAGCAAATCGTTTACGCCATCTTGTTCCTGACCATGGTACCCAGCATTTACATCACTTACAACATGGTGAGAACCAATATTTTCGAAACCAATGCAGCCCGGTTCATCGCTAACGAAATCAATTATCCCAATACTTTTATCGTCAACAAACACATCCAGCAGGACAGTATTTCCGTGACCCTGATCGGCCGGGAATTACCCGAAGACTATATCGTCCGTCTGCATCAGATCATGGAACAATACAAGCTGGAAGATTGCAAGCTTCACATCGTGCAGGGCTTAGGAAGAGACCGGAATGAAGGCAAAAAAGACGAATTGAATAATCTGGTCTTGCAGGATTTCTATAAAAAAACACAGGACAAAACCCGGCGGCAGGAACAGGAAATCGAACAATTGCAAAACCGAATCCGGCATTATGCCGGCTATGATTCCTTAGGAGTGAAAATAGCTCCCGAAATCCGGATTTTATTTCCGTCCATTCAACGCATCGCCCTGACCCGGGTATTGCAGGCCGAAGTAAATACCCGCCGAACCGACACGCTCACTCTGGCTATCATTTCTTATCAAAGCGAACCTTCCGAAGAAGATACCCGTCGTTTTCACGATTGGTTATCCACCCGCATCGGGACGCAAAAAATCGAATTGATCCGGCAAGAATAAAACGTTCGATATTTTGGGCCGGGAGCGGCCCAAAATATCGAACGTAAGTAACGATGAGGACCTTCGGTCCTAAGTAAAGATGAATGAAAATCAAAGTAACGATAAATGATGAACGATAAACGATAATCGCCTCTCCGGGTGCTTTTTAACGGACGACCGGAACTAATAGTTCCGTTTATAAGGGGTCCGCAAGAGTCCATAATCGTTCATCGCTCATTAAGTGACCGAAGGTCACTCATCGTTACTTACTTTTCCGGTATCCATTTCCTTTCTTCCAGACCCGAATCATGGGCCAGCTTTCGGGACAGGATAAAAAGATAATCCGATAAACGATTGACATACTTCAGGACGAGAGCATCCACCTCCGCCTCTCCGCCTAAATCCAGGATGCGCCGTTCTGCTCTCCGACAAACAGTACGGGCAATGTGACAAAACGATACCACCTCATTGCCCCCGGGCAATACAAAGTGGGTCATAGGAGGAACTTCCCCGTCCATCCGGTCGATGGCCTTCTCCAGTCGTTCTATATCTTTTTCCTTTACTCCCAACTTCATTTTCAACGGAGCATTTTCCGGATCGGTGGCCAGATTCCCACCCACATCGAATAAACGGGACTGTATTTCAACCAGTTCATCCTCTACCTCCGGGGCCATCGGGAAGGAGCGGATCATTCCCAGAAAACTGTTCAACTCATCGATAGTTCCATAGGACTCCAGACGGGCGCTGTTTTTAGCCACCCGTTTTCCTCCGATTAGAGAAGTCATTCCCTCATCTCCCGTTTTTGTGTATATCTTCATACAATTAAAATTTAAAAGTCAAAAATCTCTCACCCTACATTATATCGTCAAACTGTATTTTCCCTGTTGTATCCGGTTATCGAACAGTAACAATCCATACCACATCATATCTACCGACACCGTCGCCTTATCCCGGTATTGACGCCAGATCCTACGATTCAGGGTATTCTTATAGATATCTGCGATTACGATGTATTTACGAACCGGTTCCGGAAAAGTTGAAAAAATAAATTCACCGGACAAGAAACGCTCGGAGTCCCTGCCCAGATAAATGAAATCCGCCTGCTCCAGCCGTTCAGGCCGATTGCTCGAAATCGACGCTTCACGGTATACTTCTGACAAATACCCGGCTAACAATTCCGCATTG
>CAJKZL010000230.1 GCA_905204385.1 uncultured Odoribacter sp.
GTTGTGAGTCTGATTGGATTGCTGCTGGTTTTGTCCTCCGTCGTCACTTATGCCATATATATCGTAGGAGTAAATAAATCCGCCGTGCATCGTATGGACGGACTGAAACTAACCTTTTACGTCCTATTCGTAGGTGCCCTTGTTTTCGGTCTGAACTTATGGGTCAAAGGGGAAAGCCTCGATCTGATTCCGAACGTTCCTACCGGCATCTATTTGGTTTTACTCGCTCTCATACCAACTTTGGTATCCGATTTTACGTTAATACTATCTGTCCAACAAGTCGGTTCGACTACCACAGCCATTCTGGGATGTATGGAACCCCTGACGGCAGTGGTCATGGGCGTTTTATTCTTGAACGAGCGGCTCGGAGTCTGGCAATTGGCAGGAATGTTTATCATTTTGCTGGCCGTGTCTATCGTAATCCTTGCCAACAGCAGGGAAAGAATTTCGCTTAAGCGTCTGATTCCGATAAAACATAAGCCGAGACTGCCCTTTTAGGATCCCTGAACGCATGGTAAACGAAAAACCTCATATAAAACAACCGAAACAATGATAGCTATAACCCAAATAACCGATGTGGAAGATTCTACTTTCCTGAAACTAACCACACTTTACCAGGAAGCTTTTCCCGAAGAGGAAAGACGCGATATCGCCCAGCTAAAGGAATTATTGCAGGCTGAACCTGCCATGTACTTCAACGCCGTCCATTGCGATGGAGAACTGGCCGGATTATTTGTGTATTGGGATTTCGGGAACTTTTATTATCTGGAACACCTGGCTGTTTTTGCTGAAATGAGAAATAAAAAAATCGGGCAAAAGATATTGGACTGGACCCGGGAGCATCTTCAGGGAGTCCGTATATTGGAAGTAGAGCCGGCAGAAACAGAAATGGCTACCCGCCGGATCAACTATTACCGGCGCAACGGATACCTGATCCTGGATAAAACCTACCATCAACCTTCCTACCGCAGTGGCGGCGAGGAGTTCCCGCTATGGATCATGGGCAACCAAGCGGAAGATCCCGAGACACTGAAACAACAAATACAAACCATCAAAGAAAAAGTGTATTACCGGAGCGACCGGTAATATTGCAACTTTTCCTTTAATACCCTTCGTTGCAAACGAGGGATATAATTGGTTAAATTTTACGTCCGTAAAGTTTACCACGGTAAAGTTTACAAATACAAAATCAGATCTTCCAAAAAGTTTAAGCTGGATTTGTTTGCACTCAAAGTAGAGGAATTACGGATTTCCCATTTATCTGTTTGGAACTTCTGTTTTTTCGACTAACTTTGCTACGGATTTTTCCAAAGGGGTGCCTTAAAATTTCGGGCTGAGATTATACCCTAGAACCTGATCCGGGTAATGCCGGCGTAGGAATTCAGAGCCATTATTTCATTGCCACCAAATATTCTTTCCCCCTTGGATGATCTTAACCCTTAATTTACGGATCATGCAAATCTTTATCAACGATCGTCCCTGCGAATGCCCGGAAAAAATCAACGTTACCACCCTACTCGCCCGGGAAAACATACGGACGGATTATATCGCCTTGGCCTTGAACGATACGGTGATTCCCCGCAGTCAATGGGATTTTACCGAACTCACCGACGGGTGCCGTATCCTTATCATTAAAGCTGTTCAGGGAGGATAACGCTTAGGCACAAGTGGAAAATAAAAATGAAATTATAATCAAATGCTATGGAAAAATTTACCGTAACAACCGGACCGTTGCCCGGATCCGAAAAGTTTTACGTTACCGGATCGCGTGAAGACCTGAAGGTGCCGATGCGAAAAATCAAAATGTCCCCGACCATCGATCTCGACGGTACGAAAATCGACAACGAAGATGTCGTCGTCTACGACACTTCCGGCCTCTATACCGATCCCGCTTACCGGGTCGATCTGGAAAAAGGACTTCCGAAACTGCGGGAACCGTGGATCGAGGAACGCAAGGATACCGTCAGACTGGATTCCCTGAGTTCGGAATACGGGCGGATGCGGCAGGCCGACCGTACGTTGGACTCTCTGCGTTTCGAACACGTCAATACCCACCCGCGGGTAGCGGCGCCCGGCCGCCAGGTGAGCCAGTTGTATTATGCCCGTGCGGGGATCATCACTCCCGAGATGGAATTTATCGCTATCCGCGAAAACCAGTTGGCTGACCAAATCCGCGAAAAATATAAAAAGGAAAAAGGAGAATCCTTCGGTGCCGCTATTCCTTCCTATATCACTCCCGAATTTGTCCGTCAGGAAGTGGCGGCCGGAAGGGCTATTATCCCCGCCAACATCAATCACCCCGAATGCGAACCGATGATTATAGGCCGCAATTTCCTGGTAAAAATCAACGCCAATCTCGGCAATTCCCCGGTGACTTCATCCATTGCCGAGGAAGTTGAAAAAGCGGTCTGGGCTTTTCGCTGGGGAGCAGACACCATTATGGACCTGTCTACCGGAAAGAATATTCACGAAACCCGCGAATGGATCATCCGCAACTCACCCGTGCCGGTGGGAACGGTGCCGCTCTATCAAACCCTGGAAAAAGTCGACGGAGACGTCGAGAAACTAAACTGGGACATTTTCCGCGACACCTTGATCGAACAGGCTGAACAGGGAGTGGATTACTTCACCATACACGCCGGGCTGCGATGGAAACATGTCCCCTTAACCCTCAAGCGGCTCACCGGAATCGTCTCCCGGGGCGGTTCCATCATGGCTCATTGGTGTACTACGCACAAACAAGAAAGCTTTATATACGAACATTTCGAAGAAATCTGCGAAATCCTGGCCCGTTATGATGTGGGAATATCGTTGGGCGACGGACTTCGTCCGGGTTGTATCGCGGATGCCAACGATGCGGCGCAGATCGAAGAACTGAAAACCCTGGGACAACTTTGCGAAATAGCCTGGAAACACAATGTCCAAGCCATCATCGAAGGACCGGGACATGTCCCCATGCACAAAATCAAGGAGAATATGGACTTGCAACTGCAATATTGCCACGAAGCACCGTTCTACACCCTCGGTCCCCTGGTCACCGACATAGCCCCGGGTTACGATCACATCACCTCGGCTATCGGCGGAGCCATGATCGGATGGTTCGGTACCGCCATGCTGTGTTATGTCACCCAAAAGGAACATCTCGGATTGCCCAACCGCGACGACGTCAAGGAAGGAGTGATCACGTTCAAGCTGGCCGCCCATGCTGCTGACCTTGCCAAAGGCCATCCGGCAGCCTATTACCGGGATTATGCCATGAGCAAAGCCCGTTTCGAATTTCGCTGGAAAGATCAGTTTCATCTGGCTCTCGATTCAGAAAAAGCGCTGAGATTCCACGACGAAACCCTTCCCGAAGAAGGGCATAAAGAAGCGCATTTCTGCTCCATGTGCGGTGAACATTTTTGTTCTATGCGGGCCAGTAAAAAACTGAGGGAAAAAATCAGCAGCGAAAATTCTTAACCTATGAAAACCATCGTCATCACTTCCCCTGTGCCGGTAAAAGACGAAGCGACGGTCTGTAATCTGCTTTTCGATCACGGCCTGGAGCTTTTGCATCTCCGGAAACCCGGCGGCGATCGGGAAGCGTACGAAACATTTATCCGGAAAATCCGGTGCTGTTACCGGAAAAGGATTGTGATCCACGATCATTACTCCCTGGCGGAAAAATATTGTTTGCGGGGTATACATCTCAAATCGGGACAGGGTATTCACCATTCCGATTATCCGGACTGCCGGGTCAGCATCTCCTGCCATAGCGTAGAGGAGATACGCCACCTTCCCTTCCGGCCGGAATATTGTTTTTTGAGTCCGGTTTTTGACAGCATCTCCAAACCGGGATACCGGAGTCGTTTCGCCGATATGCCCGATTTGTCCGGGATTCCTTACCCTGTCATCGCCCTGGGAGGGATTACTCCGGAAAAAACCGCACTTTGCCGGGAGGCCGGATTTCAGGGAGTAGCTGTTCTGGGATATATCTGGGAAGAGCCGCAGGAAGCCCTCTCCCGCTTTGCACTGCTGAAAACGCCTTACGTGATGAGCATTGCAGGGTTCGATCCTTCCTCGGGTGCCGGGATTTCGGCAGATTTGAAAACTTTTGAAGCTACCGGAAGTTATGGCTTAGGCGTTTGCTCCGGAGTGACTTTTCAAAATGAAGTAACCTATCAGGGAACCCATTGGATGGCATTCAAAGAAATCCGGAAACAGTGCGAACTGCAATTCGACAGGCATCTTCCCGAATATTTGAAGATCGGCCTGATCGAAGATTTCACCACCCTCGACCTCTTAACGGCTTGGATCCGTCGAACCTATCCCTGGATGAAGATCGTTTGGGATCCCATCCTGAAGGCGAGTGCAGGGTATACTTTCCATACAACTAACCCGGTCTTGCTCGACTCCATCCTGAAGCGTCTGTATCTGATTACCCCGAATACCGTCGAACTCCGCGAACTATTCGGAACAGAAGATCCAGATTCCCTGCAGGATATTGCCGGAAAATACCGATTGAATATCCTATGGAAAGGAGGACATAATGAAGGAAAAGAAGTGACGGATTGTTTGATCACTCCCTCGGATATTTCCCGTTTCACAGTGTCCCGAAGCCGATACGGCAAACACGGTACGGGATGTATCCTTTCGGCAGCCCTCGTTTCCGCTTTGGCCCAAGGCAAGAGTTTAGAAGAGGCTTGCAATCAAGCACAGCTTTATGTAGCCAAGGTTATTATAAGTAATAACAGTGAGTTAAGCTTTCATTACCTTTCCGATGTCACCTATTGCTCCAAACCTTCTCCCTCGCAATTAAACTTGCAGTACATTACCGCTCCAAAGCCAGACGTGTCCCTATGTGAACAGATTGAAGAAGTGTGTCGCGGGGGGATGCGATGGGTGCAGCTACGCATGAAAAATGCCGACGTCGCAACCTTGTTACAGGAAGGGCAATGGGCAAAAGAGATATGCCGCCACTACAATGCACTGCTGATTATCAACGATAACGTAGAGGTTGCCCGGCAGCTACAGGCCGACGGGGTACATCTGGGCAAAGAGGACATGAATCCGCTGGAAGCCCGGAAAATCCTGGGTCCCGGCAAAATCATCGGAGCCACCTGCAACACCTGGGAAGACATCCTCCTACGGCAAAAACAAGGGGTGGACTACATCGGGCTAGGCCCCTATGCTTATACCCGGACAAAAGAAAAGCTAAGCCCCCTGCTCGGTCTGGCAGGCTATACGACTCTGCTCGGAAAAATGCGGGAAGCCGGCATTACACTTCCGGTATTTGCCATCGGAGGAATTACCGAAGGGGACATTCCTGCCCTAATGCAAACCGGAATACAAGGAATAGCGCTTTCCGGATTAATCAAAAACAGTAGCGACCTATGCCGCAAAACGCGGGAAATCATTCAGTTGATCCACTGAAGAAATACCTCTTTAAACCTGATAAAATCATAAATTCGAAATCCATGGAACCATTGAAAATAGCAGATAAAACTTTTACTTCCCGTTTGTTTACCGGAACGGGAAAATTCGCATCGAACGAAAAAATGAAAGAAGCCGTCATCGCTTCCGGAAGCCAGATGGTCACGGTGGCGATGAAACGAATCCGGACCGAGGACAAAGCAGAAGACGATATGCTGAAGCATATCCTCCGGCCGGGAGTTCAACTGCTCCCCAATACTTCGGGCGTGCGCGATGCCCGCGAAGCCGTCTTCGCCGCCCAACTGTCGCGGGAAGCTTTCGGGACCAACTGGCTGAAACTGGAAATTCATCCGGATCCCCGGTATCTGTTGCCCGACCCCGTGGAAACGCTGAAAGCT
>CAJKZL010000231.1 GCA_905204385.1 uncultured Odoribacter sp.
GCGACCGTCTTGTTACAAAAAATACCGGCAGGCGTATTACTGGTCGATAATGATCTGAAATTCTCCGATATGAACAGCTGTTGTGCCGACCTGCTGGGAGAGGATGTCGTCATGGTCTACGAAGCTTCGCCCGGATTACAAGGCGTCGAATTGGACAAAATCTGTAGCTTCACCGACCTCTTCCGCACAGTATTGAACACAGGTAAAGAGATCACGGAACGGCAAATCCGGGAAGGCGACAAGATTTGGCTATTGTCCGTGTATAATATCCAGTCCCATCACCTGGTATTCGGCATCCTGCAGGACCTGAGAGAACCTTTCGTGCGGCAGGAATGGATGTTGGAACAAACTCAGGAGGTTATCCAGAAATACATGTCTACCGTACAACAGGTGGCTTGTCTGCTGGGTGAAAACGCCGCCTATACCGATACCACCCTCCGCTCGGTCATGGCCGCTACGGAAGCGAAATTGAAAGAAGTCTAAAAATTACCGAAGACGTCCGGTAACCGGAAAACATTGTAATTCGCCCCATGAAAGGAAATGACATATTCATAGAAGTTGAATGCTTCCAAAAAAACAAAGCCGGCAATATCGTCTGCGGAGACAGTTTCATGTCGCAGAAAATTCCGGAAGAAAACCGCATCATCAGCGTACTGTCGGACGGCTTAGGGAGCGGCATCAAAGCCAGCGTACTATCTACTATGACGGCAACCATGGCGATGAATTATATCGCCATGAACGAAAGCATCCTTCAAACCGCTTTATCCATCATCCATACCTTGCCCAAAGATCTGGTCCGCAAAATCAGTTATTCCACTTTTTGTATACTCGATATCGATTGTTTCGGAAATGCCAAAGTCATCGAATACGAATGTCCCGGCGTTTATCTTTTCCGTCAGGGAAAAGCCATCGACATAAAAAAGGAAAAGATACCGGTGGTCCGCGAAGACCTGGAAAACACTTCCCTCTGGGTGTCTACCTTCAAACTCGAACAGGAGGACCGGCTGATCTGTTTTTCCGACGGAGTTTCCCAATCGGGTATGGGCACTCCTCAGATGCCTTTCGGCTGGGACCGGGAGGTGGAAAGCTATATTGGCGGACTCCTTCGGCAATATCCGGGGATATCCGCAAACGAAATGGCCCGAAAAATAGTTTTAAGGGCCGAACGCAACGACAATTACCATTTGCTGGACGACACCAGTTGCTGCGTGGTGTATCGCCGGATTCCCCGCAATCTGCTGATATGTACCGGTCCTCCCTATGATGAAAAAAAAGACCGGTATCTGGCCGAAACCGTCAGAGACTTCAAAGGCAAAAAAGCCCTTTGCGGAGGGACCACTGCAACCATTGTCTCCCGGGAACTCCATTTACCGCTCCACGTCAGCCTGGACATCATCGATAAAGAATTGCCTCCCCTCTCGGAAATGGAAGGCATAGATCTGGTCACCGAAGGGATTCTCACCCTGAGCAAAGTGGAACGGCTGCTCAGACAGGGAATGCCCGAAAAATCCGCAGGACCTGCCCACGCATTGGTGAAATTGCTGCAAAACAGTGACAAGATTACCTTTATCGTCGGAACCCGCATAAATGTGGCTCATCAGGATCCCAACCTCCCCGTGGAACTCGAAATCCGCCGCAATGTAGTTAAGAAAATAAAACATTTATTAGAAACGAAATATCTGAAAGATGTAGAAATTACTTATCTTTGACCCCCGCAACACACTAACATTTATCGACTAACGCTCAATTGCCGGGACTCGGAAATTTCCGGTCTTTAGTGTCGGAATTTTGCCAAATAACGTGTTTATGAAAAAAATGGAATTAAAGTTGAGTGCCGGAACGATGTGCTATGTGATGGGAGGAGCCCAATTGATGGAAATCAAAGATTTACTTTCTGCTGAAGAATTGGAATATATCGATATTTCTTATACTCCTTGTCTGCAGCAATGCCAAAACGGGGAAAAGCCACCCTTCGCCCAACTGGACGGAGAAATATTGCAAGGAATAAGTATTGAAACATTATTACGAATCATAAAAGAAAAACTTAACGATGCTGTACGATAATTTTGCGATGCTCACGAAACGGGAGCTACTGATCCGTATTGTGAAATTGTTGAAAGAGGACGAATTGATCACCAAGCTGAAATACCTGCCGGTGGAAATGCGTCCCCGCAACAAGCGACCGGTGAGATGCTGCATCCACAAAGACCGTTACATTCTAAAACATAAAATCATTTCCATTCTG
The DNA here is from genome assembly GCA_905204385.1 of uncultured Odoribacter sp. Next base: position 2,246 of record CAJKZL010000231.1, read on the forward strand.
GGTTTCGAGATCACGGATGAGGAAATCGACCTGATCCATCTCTCCGATTTCGCCCGGATGGCCATGGCCAATAAAAATACCAAGGAAAATATTCTTTCCGTGGTGCACGAAGCCTGTAGCGCCTGCATACAATCCCAATATGCCGTCACCAATCTCTGCCGCGGATGCGAAGGCCGCCCCTGTGTGATGAACTGTCCGAAAACCGCCATCTCCTTTATCGGTGGAAAAGCCAGCATCAGTAGTGAAGATTGCGTAAGTTGCGGCCTTTGCCAGAAAGTATGTCCCTACCATGCGATTGTGTATACTCCCGTGCCTTGCGAGGACGTATGTCCGGTGAAAGCCATCAGCAAAGATGCCGAAGGAGTCGAACAAATCGATAAAGAAAAATGTATTTATTGCGGCAAGTGCATGCAGGCATGCCCCTATGGCGCCATTATGGAGCGTTCTAAAATCATCGACATTCATAAATCCCTGAGCAACCCGAAAAGAAAAATTATCGCTATTCCCGCTCCGGCCATATACGGACAATTTAATGCAACGCCGGGACAAGTGCTGGCGGCAATCAAGCAGATCGGTTTCGACGATGTGATCGAAGTGGCCTTGGGGGCCGAAATCACGGCTGCCAATGAAGCAAAGGAACTGCAGGAAAAAATGCACGAAGGTCAGGCTTTCATGACCACATCTTGTTGTCCGGCCTATACCGGCTGGGTGGACAAACATGCTTCCATGCTGAAACCGTTCGTCTCCGAAACCCGCAGCCCCATGGTGTATGCTGCCCGGTATGCCAAAGAAAAATATCCGGATGCTGAAGTGGTCTTCATCGGCCCCTGCCTCGCCAAACGCCATGAAGCCGATTCCGTTCCGGAAGTGGACTATGTAATGAGTTTCGAAGAACTGGGAGCCTTTATGGTGGCCTACAATATCGACGTGCCCAATTGCAGCGAAAAAGAACTGAATCAGGAAGTCACCAAATATGGACGAGGATTTGCCCAGGCAGGAGGCGTACGCGCTGCTGTAGTAAATGCTGTCGGCGATCGATACACTACCGCTTCCATCGAAGGGTTGGATAAAAAGAACCACGCCCTGCTAAAAAGCATGGCCCGCAAACCGGATGCACAGTTTGTCGAAGTGATGGCCTGCGACGGAGGGTGTATCAACGGCCCCTGTTCCCTGGCTCCGCTCACGCTCGCCAAACGACAGATCAAGAAAATCCTGGAATAACATAACGAAGATCTCTATGAAAATAGTCGCATTCAACGGCAGTCCCCGCAAAGGCGGTAATACCGAACAACTCATCGAAGAAGTGTTTAAACCGATCCGGGAAGCCGGCATCGAAACCGAACTGGTCCAGTTGGGAGGAAAACTTTTGCGGGGATGTGCTTCCTGTTACACCTGTTTCAAAACCAGGGACGGACAATGCGCCATCCAAAACGACGGGATGAATGAATATATCCGCAAAGCCCAGCAGGCAGACGCCATTATTCTGGCCTCCCCGACGTATTATGGAAGCGTGAGCGCTGAAATGAAAGCATTCATGGACCGCTTAGGATTGACAACGATAGGACAGGGCCGGACCCTCACCCGCAAAATCGGAGCGGCGGTCATCAGTGTCCGCCGAGGCGGCGCCGTCACGGTTTACGACGAACTCAACCGTTTTATGCTCGGAAGCGGCATGATCGTTCCGGGGTCTACTTACTGGAATTTCGGTATAGGTGAAATGCCTGGCGAAGTGTATAGCGATGCCGAAGGACTGCGCAATATGAAAGACTTAGGGATGCAATTAGCCTGGCTGATGAAAATCGTAGAACAGGCCAAAGCCTAGACACCTCCGGACTGCAAAGCTGGAGAAATTATGCAAACGAACTTATACCGCTAAACGCGGCCGGGGCTAGAAACCGCACGTTTCAGATATCATACCCCAACTCCAGCTTTGCAATCTCGCTCATCCGATCGGGGGTCCAGGCCGGCTCGAAAACCAAATTGACAGTGGCTTCCTCGATACCGTCGACTTCCATCACTACATCGTGGACCTGCTGGACGATTTCGTCGGCAATCGGACATCCCGGAGCAGTCAAGGTCATATGAATGATAACCTCGGCAGGCTTAGGAAATTCTATATCGTATATTAAACCCAGTTCCCAGATATTGACCGGTATTTCAGGGTCATAAACCGTACTGAGTTTCTCTATAATCAAATCTCTGGTTATACTTGCAGTCATACCGGTTGATTTTAACGGTTCAGCTTTGCTTCGGCAGCAATCGCATACAACTTGATTTGTTTCACCATAGACAACAATCCGTTCGAACGGGTCGGCGAAAGATGTTGTGTCAATCCGATCCGGTCGATGAACATCAGATCGGCTTTTGCAATATCCGCCGGTTTTTGCCCGGAAAAAACCCGTATCAGCAATCCGGCAATCCCTTTGGTAATGATAGCATCGCTATCCGCTGTAAAATAAAGCCGGTCGTCCTTCATCTCTGCATGAAACCAGACTCTGGATTGACATCCTTTGATCAGATTGTCATCTGTCTTATGAGCTTCGTCCATTCCCTCCAATCCCGAACCGATCTCGATCAAATAAGCATATTTATCCATCCAGTCGTCAAAGACCGAAAACTCATCCACTATTTCTTGTTCAATTTCTTCTATAGTCATTGTTCAATGATCGTTAAACCCTGCAAAGGTATAACAGAATTTCCGGATATCCATAAGGAGACCTTTTTTTTGCCAAACGCAAATACAAGGTATCGCCGGGCCTCTTCATTCATCAAAAGGATCGGTTTACTCCGAACATTTTGGCCACTTTCCGCAACCCTTCGCAAAAAATATCTATTTCTTCCCGGGTATTGTACATCCCGAGAGAAGCCCTCACCATACCGGTCACTCCGTAATGTTGCATCGTAGGTTCGGCACACAATTGTCCGGTCCTCACCGCTATACCCATTTTATCCAACAAAATGCCCGTATCCGAATGGTGAATATCCCCCAAAGCAAATGAAATTACCGAGGATTTACGGGGAGCTTCCCCGAATATCCTTAGGCCGGACACGGATTTCATCCGCTCCATAGCGTAGTTCAGCAATTCGTGCTCATAGAGAGCGATTTCTTCAAGCCCGACCGACTCTACATACTTCAAAGCCTCACCCAAACCGATGATTCCGATGAAATCCGGAGTGCCTGCTTCAAACTTAAAAGGCAATTCATTGTAGGTGGTCTTCTCGAAACGCACTTCACGGATCATTTCACCGCCCCCTTGCCAGGGAGGCATTTGCTCCAACAAACATTCCTTGCCATAAAGTACCCCTACTCCGGTCGGACCATAGATTTTATGGCCTGAAAAAACAAAAAAATCACAATCCAACTCTTTAACATCTACCGACAAATGCTGTACAGCCTGAGCTCCGTCAATCAACACTTTAGCTCCGACAACATGGGCTTTAGCGATCACTTCCCGAACAGGATTAACGGTACCCAACACATTCGAAACGTAAGCCATGCCCACCAACTTCACCTTCTCCGTCAGCAAGTCGTCCAACCGCGATAGATCCAACTCCCCGTTAT
>CAJKZL010000232.1 GCA_905204385.1 uncultured Odoribacter sp.
GCTTGCCGCATCCGGTAGTGGGTTTCGGGCACATGATCGGTTGGATCGAGCGGTGCTGGAATAAGGGGAGAGGAAGGATGTTTAAGGGGGCCCTGGTTGCTCTTTTATTTCCGGCTTTCATTTTTGCAGTTTGCTGGGGTTTAGACCGGGGCGCATGGTGGGTAGGCTGTTGGTGCGGTCTGCTGACGGCAACTGTTTTTGTTTTTTACGGCCTGGCGAACCGTAGCCTGATCGGGGAAGGCGGAGAGGTGATCCGCACGTTGAGGGAACAGGGTTTGGAAGCCGGACGCAAGCGGCTTTCGTGGATTGTGGGCCGGGATACTTCACAACTGAGCCCGAAAGAGATTTATACCGCCGTCTTGGAGACGATGGCGGAGAATTTGAGCGATGGGGTGGTAGCCCCTTTGTTTTATTATGCGCTGGGAGGATTTCCGGCCATGATGGCCTATAAAATGGTGAACACTCTCGATTCCATGATCGGCTACCGGGATGAGCGCTACCGTCGGTTCGGATGTTGGTCGGCCCGCCTGGACGACGTATTGAACTACTTGCCTGCCCGTCTGACGGCATTGCTGATGATGGGAGTTGCTTACCGACCCGGTTTGTGGAGTTTTGTAAAGCGCTTTTGCCATAAACATGCCAGTCCTAATTCTGGTTTCCCTGAAGCGGCTATGGCAGGAATACTGGATTGCCGTTTCGGAGGAGCGCATGTTTACCATGGGATGTTGGTGGAAAAACCCTTTATCGGTACTAATGACCGGGATTTGGGGCTGAAAGATTTCCATCAGGCTGTCCGCGTAAATCAGGGGGTGACCCTGCTTGCCGTAGCGATGGCGGGCTTAGTTCGTTTCGGACTTCTGGCGCTTTAAGCCGGTCCCCCGAGCCGGCTGAACGGGAAAAAGGGTTTTTCGCCCCAATAGAGGTGGATATAGGTTGCGATCACCCTATCTTTCTGAAATACGGCCGTGCCGACCTTTTGATCCCTGGCATTGCTGACTTCCGCCACCGAGGAAAAATCCGGTGCATGCGGTACGAGGCGGGAATAATGAAATTCGTGTCCCCGGTATTCCTTCCCTTGAAAGCGGACTTTGCGGTAGCCTAGTTGCAATTTCATATTTTCCATGGTGGCTCCCTGGGGCAGAAAACCGCACATGGGATAATTCTTACCGTCCTCTCCGGTGATGTATTGTCCCAGGTACATCATACCCCCGCATTCTGCATACAAGGTCCCATGCCGTTCGCAATAATCCAGTAGGGACCGGCGCATGGGAACGTTGCGGCTGAGTTGTTCCAGATATAATTCGGGATATCCGCCGGGTAAATAGATAAAGTCGGAAGGGGGCAGTCTATGGTCACGCAAGGGACTGAAATAGGTGACGCGCCCTTGTTCTTCCAGGGCACGGATGTTTTCCGGATAAATAAAATTGAACGCTTCATCGCTGGCCACGGAGATGCGAAGTGTTGTGGATGACGTTTTATGCAGGTGCTTCGCTTTTTTCGGCAATACCCTTGCTTTCCCTTTTAAGGAGGAATTTGTTATTTCCAATAACCGTTCGATATTGACAGTTTGTGTGATTTGCGCTGCAATTCGCTCGGCAAATTCGTCGAAACAAAATTCATTGTCGATGTTCAATCCCAGATGCCGGGAAGGGATTTCGATGTCTTTGCATTTGGGCAGATAACCCAGGGCTTCGACACCGGCATCGTGACAAGCCTGTTTCAGATAGGCATAGTGGGATTCCGAACCGACAAAGTTAAAAATAGCACCGGCAATCTGCACTTCCGGACGAAAATGTTTGAATCCATAGAGGAGGGCGGCGACGGTGTAGGCTGTCGATCTGGCATTGACGATGAGTATGACCGGCAATTCGAGTAGCCCGGCAATTTCGGCACTGCTTCCCAGCATGTTATCGTAGCCGTCGAAAAGTCCCATAACCCCTTCGGTAATACAGATATCTGCCTGTCTGCTGTAACGGTCGTACAACTCCCGCACATGGTCCTGGGAAGCCAGGAAGGTATCCAGATTGTAGGAGGTTTGTCCGGCTGCCGCTGCATGGTGCTTGGTGTCCAGATAATCCGGACCGCATTTAAAAGGCTGTACTTTCATCCCGCGATTGCGCAAGGCCCGTAATAAACCCAGCGTGAAAGTTGTCTTTCCGCTTCCCGATGATGCTGCTCCGATAAGGAATTGAGATGTTGGCATAATTATTTTTGCTGGTCGTAAAGTCCGGAATGCCGAAAATTTTCTGCCCCCGAACACTTTAAACTGTTTCGATGTCTCAGACAATATTTTGGCAAATATAGTTTTTTAGGATTTTTCCGGCGAATCCGATCGTTTCTTTTTTATTCTGTGTTTCGCTTTCTTTAAAATCGTAATTCATAAATGCACAGTAATTCCGAAACTTAATTTTTTTATATTTGTGCATCATTTGCAGACGCATATTTCCGGTAGATGTAAAGAATACGATCCTTAAAAGTAAAACAAATTTATGAATGAAATGAATCCAACGAAAAAGCAGAATGTATATAAAATTACTGCCCGGAATTATTATACTATGAATACAAAAAGATCTCTCTGTCTCCTTTTTCTTTTACTGCAATTTTCTCTATCCCACGCCCAATCATTTTCCAATTTAGGTTTTGACTATTGGCAGGGGAAAAAATTTCCTCTCTATTGGCAACATCCGGGAATAACTGTATTTCCCGATTCAGTCACTAAATTGTCCGGACAATATGCTTTGAAAGCAGTACGGCAACAGGCGGAGATAGAGAGGGGAAATAGTCCGTATGGATTGCTCTTCCAGAATGTACTGACCGCTTTTGATCAGGCAGCTATCGATAGCAAGCAGCTCCGGGTTTCTGCCCGGATAAAAAGCCGGATTGCCGATACTTCGGTCTATGTGGCCACTTTTCTCCAGATCGTAGATCCTCTGATTCCGGAAAACAATCATATAGCTATGGGAAACAATGTGGCCAACCAGGATTGGGGTACATCGTCCGCCTCGATCACACTTGGAAAAATAACCCCGGCTTCCACGGTACTTATGGGAATTATTTTGATTGGAAAAGGAGAAATCTGGGTAGACGACTATCATATAATATGTGATCAGCAACCCTCGGAAGAGGTCTGTCCCCGAAAAACGGATCTGACAGCAAAAGAAAGTAAATGGCTGGCTTCCCATATTATTCCTATAGACAACGAAATACTTACCCGCAAAAAACAATTTTCAAAAAAAATCTCAGGTGCGCAGTTGATCGGTATAGGTGAGAATGTGCATGGCTCTTCTTCTGTCTTCCAATTAAAAAACATCCTATCCAAAAATCTGATCGAAGAGGAGGATTTCACTTTGCTGGCTATCGAGGACAATCCGTATGTAGGGGAATCTTTGAACCGATACGTTTTAGGATTGACGGATACGGTAGAAAGCGTTATGAATGTGATGTATAGTAATTCTGATTTTAAAAAATTCCTGTTCTGGTTGAGAGAATATAATAAATCGGCTGCAAAAAAAGTGCGGATTTTTGGAGTGGATGTAAATGGTAGATATGAAAATCAAATCAAAGATATCGATCATTTCACTTCGAAGAAGTTTGCCCTTCCATTAGATTCTGTTCGTTCTATTTTAGAAGGGGGAATTAAAAATTGGAATCCGAAATCTTATCTACCCATTCCGTTTACCGCGGAACAAAAGCAATATTGCATAGCTGGCTTGGAGCAAATAAAAGAATTTATCGAATCTATGGACCTGGATACTACCCGGAAAGAATTGCTTTGTTATTATGCCAATAATTTATTGCACTATCTAACTTTCGACCGGAAAGAACGCGAAAAGCATATGGCTGAAAACATAAATTGGCTTCTCGCCCGGCATCCGGACGAAAAAATGATTTATTTGGCTCATAATTCACATGTCGGTAATCAGAAAAAACAAACCGGAATGTGGTTGAAAAAAATGTTCAAGGAGAAATACTACATGATCGGATGTTGCTATTTTGATGGAACCGATTCATTTAAACAGTATGCTTTGGGCAATTCCCAACCGGTGATCAACGAGGCAATACAAGGATCATACGAATATTTATTCAATCAGATAAAAGAGGAATGCTTTTATTTGGATGTAAGTAAATTGACTGAGCATCCGGTTAATCAATGGTTGTTTCAACCCATGTTGATGAGAAACTATGGTGTTGAACCGTTCAATTATTACCATGAATTTGAAATTACAGACCTATCCCGGGTGTATGACGGGATTGTATTTATAAAAAGGTCTGTTCCCTTATAAGGCTTTCAAAGTTGTGATCATCTACAGAGACACGAACGGAGTCTCTGTTTTAGGATTATACCTGGTGAAGTGAAGGAAAATATAACCCCTTAAATTTTACTGATAATATTTTTTTTACATTCGATACTATCTTTTAGTTTTATTCTTTATCTTTGCCACGATTATGGTGATGCGCCGACCTCGTCGGTGGCATAAAAGGGAATCCGGTTGGAATCCGGAACAGTGCCCGCTACTGTAATGCCCCTTGTGTTGAAAAGTTTCTTACACCACTGTCCTATAGGTTGGATGGGAAGGTTGCTTTTCAGGGTAAAGTCAGGAGACCTGCCACAATCAATTTGCAATTAAGCATTTCCGGGGTCAGAAATGCAAATATTAAATATCTGAAATTATAATCGGTACAATGAAAAAATGGTGTGCGCTGACAACAGGGATGTTGTTCATAGTGTGTAATGTATGGTCGCAGGTTACCATCAGTGGAAAAGTAGTAAGTGCAGCATCCGGACATCCCGTAGACGGTGCCAATATCCGTGTAGACCACAGTTTGGCAGGTTGTTCGACCAATGCTGAAGGTGAATTTATGCTCCGCAATCTTCCGGAAGGCGACCATGTCTTGAGGGTGACGCATGTGAGTTATACCCCTAAATCGATAACCGTGAGGAAGGGGGAAACGCATGTGACGATACGGTTAGAAAACAGCCATGTCAACGTAGGCCAGGTGGTGGTAACGGGAACAGGCACCCACCGCAGGATGAAAGACAGTCCGGTGCCGGTATCGGTGATCACTTCACAGGATATCCGCCAGGCCAATCTTTTGAACATGGAGGACATACTGACGAAAATGAATCCTGCTTTTGCCTTTGTCACCAGCGGAATGGGTACCACCATGAGCCTGAATGGCCTGAGCGACGATTATATCCTGGTGTTGGAAAACGGCAGGCGATTGGCGGGGGACGATCGGATTGCGCGGATAAATGTGGCGAACATCAAGCGGATAGAAATCCTCAATGGTGCAGCTTCGGCGCTCTATGGCAGCGATGCCATCGGAGGAGTGATCAACATTATTACCGATGACGCTAAAAATGCCGTTCAAGTGTCCAGCGATACCCGTTACGGCAGTGAGGGCCGTTTTTCGGAAGCGGTGAATGCCGATCTCAACAGCGGGAAATTCGGGTCTTATACTTCCTATCAGCGACAGCAGGCCGATGGCTGGCAATTGAATGCCCTGGAAGCAGCTTATGCGACCGATAAAAAAACAGGGCTGAAATCCCGTAATCCCGGGAAAGACAAGGCCACTGACAAGGAAGCTTCTACTGCTTTTTTTTCAAATGCCGTCAATCAACGGTTTACTTACGAAGTGAACGACCGTTTGTCGTTGGGAGTAAGGGGAACGTACTACAATTGGGAAAACGACCGACCCGTATCCGTTTATAAATATAATATGCAACATGAAACCTATACCTACGGGTTAGGTGCCAAGTACATGATCGGTAAGTCGGCTTATCTGGCCGCCGATTTTTATTCT
>CAJKZL010000233.1 GCA_905204385.1 uncultured Odoribacter sp.
CGCCCAATTTATATCTCTCCAAAGCGGCATCGAGATTATCGAAAGCCACCTGGGCGCTTTCCTTTTCGAAGGAAACCATCTGGAGATTATTTTCATAGGTATTGTACAATTGAGCCAGGTCGGCCTTCATCTGCAACTCCACTTCCTGATAGGAGAGGTCGGCATTTTCCATGTCGAGTTGGGCATTTTTTATCTTACGCCTGTTTTCCAAACGGTTAAAGACATCCACGCTCACCGAAAAACCCCAATACGGACCATTGGAACGATTCAGGGATGTGGTGGCGGCAGGCGTTTTGGTGCGGCTGTAACTATATCCCGTCTCAAAGTCTATCGTCGGAAACAAGGCGGCCCGGGCAATCTTCATATCCAATTCCGACACCTTCTGGTCGCGCTGTCCGATGAGCAAGGTGGTATTCCATTGCAGCATATTGTCGTACAATTCCTTGAACTGCAAAGGAGCATGCAGTGTGATGGAATCGTCCACATAGGAATGCCGCTGCAGATCCGCATTCATACTGGTATTCAAGGAGATGTAAGCACTCTTCAGCAACTCTCTTTCCTTGATATAATTCGAGCTATCGGCATTCAGGTCCAGCTTGGCCTGCTGAGCCTCGAGGCCGGACAATACCCCCAGCACATACTTATCCCGGGCTTCGGCATAGCGGGCAGCCGACAAAGCCAGGGAATGCCGGGCAGCCTCCACCTTACTATGCTGACGGATGACATCGTAATAATAGGAACTCACCTGAACAATCAGATTCTCGATAGCCGATTTAGTCCTTAACTCCCCTATCGTCAGCATTTCTTTATATCGGGCATGCGTCATGAACATGGCCAAGCCATCGAACACCCGCCAGTTCAGGGCAACTCCTGCCGACAAGGCATCGGAGCGGGATCCATCCAGTCCCCTGTCCTCACCGGAGGTCAGCACTTTACTATCCGTGATGTTCTGCTTTTGTCCGGCACTCACGGAAACCGACGGCAAAAAAGGACCGTAGTTCAAATTGTTTTCTGCCTGATATTGCTCGTGCCTGATGATTTTTATCGAATAATTCGCTTCGAGCGCCCGCGCTATACAACTGTCCAGCGTGAGTTTTCCCTGTGCCTGAGCTGTGTCAGGAAAGAAAAACGGAAAAGAAAGAAAGAAAATCAATATTCCTCTGTGTAAATAGCTTTTCATATCATTCATCGCTTATCGTTCATCATTAATCGTTCATCATTCCTCATATCCTTTTTCCTCGATGACCTTTACCTTGTCCGAGGAGAGATAAGAATAAATGGCCGGAATGACAAACAGAGACAGGAAAGTGGCGCACACCATCCCTCCTACGACGGCAATCCCCATGGCCACACGGCTTTCGGCACCGGCACCCGTAGCAAGCGCCATCGGCAAAATACCCAACACCGTAGACAAACTGGTCATCAGAATTGGCCGGAAACGGGCTACGGCAGCATTCTTCACCGCTTCGAGCATCGGCTCGCCCGTGGCTTTGCGCTGATTGGCGAACTCCACGATCAGGATACCGTTTTTAGAGACCAGACCGATCAGCATGATAATGCCGATCTGGCTGAAAATATTCATCGTCTGGTCGAAATACCAAAGCGACACCATCGCCCCGATCAAGGCCAGCGGCACGGTCAGCATAATGATCAGCGGATCGCGGAAACTCTCGAACTGGGCAGCCAGCACCAGATAAATGAAAACCAGTGCCAAAATAAAGGCAAACATCAGACTCGACGAACTTTCGACGAAATCCTTCGAACTTCCGGAGAGCGTGGTTTTGAAATTATCGTCCAGCACTTCGTCGGCAATCCGGTCCATTTCTTCCAATCCCTGCGATATGGTCTTTCTCTTAGTCAGTCCCGCAGAAACGGTAGCTGCTACGAAACGGTCGTAGCGATACAACTGAGGAGGCATGGAACTCTCGGAAGTCGTCACCAGATTATCCAAGGCAATCAGTTCGCCGTCGTTATTCCGGATATAAATATTCTGCAGATCGGAAGGCTTGTTGCGATGTTCACGATCGATCTGACTTAGAATCTGGTACTGCTTACCGTTCATAATAAAATATCCCACCCGCTGCTCGCTCATGGTCAACTGCAAGGTCTGTGCAATATTTTGCATCGATACTCCCAGCACAGCGGCTTTATCGCGGTCGATGTTGATGGTGAGTTCGGGCTTGGTAAACTTCAGGTTGACGTCGGCCACCGAAAAAACAGGACTTTTATTCACCTCATCCATAAAGCGGGGCAATATACGCTTCAGGTCGTCCAGCTTCTTCGCCTGAATGACATATTCCACCGGCAAGCCTCCCCGACGGCCACCGAAAGTCTGCTGCTGCGACACCATCGTACGGGCGCCGGTGAAATTGCGCACCTGCACGCCCAGTTCATCGGCAATCTCCTGCTGGGTGCGCTCGCGCTGCTCCGGATCTTTCAGCCATAGATTCAGGTTGGAGCGGTTCGTATTGCCTCCTCCGATCATCTGGATGATTTTATCCTGTTCCGGTACATTTTCTTCTACATATTGCGATAACTCGTCGGCATAGCGGCTCATATACTCAAAGGTAGCCCCTTCAGGCGCCGTAGAGGTGATACGGATATTGGAGCGGTCCTCCAGAGGAGCCATCTCCGAAGGAGTAACCTTCCACAATAAACCGATGACGACCGCCGCGCCGATCAGGATAAGGGGAGCCACCCACCTCACTCTCATAAAGTGTTCCAGTCCCCGGCGATAGCCATCGATCATCCACTCGAAAAACGGCTCCGTTTTACGGTAAAACCAATTGTCCGTCACATTGCGGATCAATAATTTAGTCGAGATCATGGGGGTGAAGGTCAACGCCACAAAAGAGGAAATGATCACCGCCCCGGTGATGACGATACTGAATTCGCGGAATAACCGTCCTGTGGTCCCTTGCAGGAATACGATGGGAAAGAACACGGCCACCAGGGCTACCGTCGTAGCGATCACGGCAAAGAAAATCTCGTTGGATCCCTTGAAACCTGCTTCCAGGGGCGACATTCCCTGTTCTATCTTGGTGTAGATATTCTCCATGACGACAATGGCGTCATCCACCACCAAACCGATGGCCAGCACGATGGCCAGCAAAGTCAGGATATTGATGGTGAAACCAGCCAGATACATGACGAAAAAAGCGCCTACCAAAGAAACCGGGATGGCCAGCACAGGGATCAGAGTAGTCCGCCAATTGCGCAGGAAGAGGAAAATGATCAATACCACCAGAATAAAAGCTTCCACGATGGTATCCTTCACTTCGTTGATGGAACTGCGGATAAAGACGGTATTATCGAAAGCTATTCCGGCTTCGATGTCATCGGGCAAGTCCTTTTGCAAATCCTCCATCACGGTATACGCCCGGTCCACAATATCGATGTAATTGGCACCGGGTTGGGGAATGATCACGCAGGCCACCATAGGCACGCCGTTGCGCTTCATGATCGAGCGGGTGTCTTCGGCATCCACTTCGGCGATTCCGACATCCCGGAAGCGCACCACCTTATCGCCGTCCTCCCGGATCACCAGGTTATTGAAATCCTCTATCGTCATCAGGCGTCCCAGGGTCCGGATGGTCAGTTCCGTATTTTCTCCCTCGATCCGGCCCGAAGGCAATTCCACATTCTCTTTCGACACGGCGTTCTGGATATCCATAGGCGTAACACCGTAGGCTGCCAGCAAAGAAGGATCCATCCTCAGACGGACGGAATACCGTTTTTCACCCCAGATGGATACGCTGCTCACCCCGGATATGGTCTGCAGGCGTTCTTTATAATACTGGTCGGCATACATGCTCAGATCGATGAGCGAACGTTTGTCGCTCCGCAGAGAAACCCCGAAAATAGGCTGGGCATCCGCATCGGCCTTGCTTACCGTAGGAGCGTCGATATCTTTAGGAAGCCGGCGCATAGCGCCCGAGACTTTATCGCGTACGTCGTTAGCCGCCGTTTCCAGGTCGACTTCCAATTCGAACTCGACCGTAATATTACTTCGTCCGTCACGGCTCTGACTGGTGAGAGAACGGATACCGGGGATACCGTTGATGGCCGATTCCAACGGCTCCGTGATCTGCGTTTCGATCACATCGGCATTGGCACCCGGAAAACTGGTCGATACGGAAATGATCGGCGGGTCGACGCTCGGATAGTCGCGCACCCCCAGATAGATCAAGCCGATACATCCGACAAGGATCAGAATGATGTTCATCACCGTCGCTAACACCGGCCGTTTTATACATGTTGATGATAAGCTCATTATTTCGTTAGATTTTTGATTGATGAGTGATAAAACCAAGCCTCCGGCTTTTATTTCTTCAGCGTCACCGCTACTCCCATGCCTTCGCGCAACTGCATTAATCCGCCTGTCAGTATGGTATCGCCGACACTAACACCCGAAATCACTTCCACATTTTTCTCATCCCGGCTTTCCGTCTCTACGGGAACGCTCACCGCCTTACCGGTCTTCACCACGCACAGCCGTTTTCCTTCCATTTCGGGCACCACCGCTTCGCTCGGTACGGCAATGTATTCATTCTTACCTCCGAAGACAATATTTCCTTTGGCAAACATCCCCGGCATCAGTTCATGGTTGTTATTGCGAAAACGGGCCCTCAGCAAAATCATACGGTTTTTGACATCGATCAAAGGATCGACGGCATAAACGTTTGCCGAATAGAGCTTATCGCTGCCCGTTACTTTAAAAAACACTTCCCGTCCTTTCAATTGATTGTCGGCATATCTTTCGGGAATCGAAAATTCATATTTCAAAACGGAATTATCCACAATGGTCGCTATTTTGGAACTCGGCTGCACATAACTTCCTTCGCTCACATAGCGGAACCCCATTTCGCCATCGAAGGGAGCGCGGATTTCCGTGCGACTGATTTTCACCTTCAACAATTCGATGTCCGCTTCGAGCATATTATAATCCGTCTGCAATTGATCGAAAGCCTCCCGGCTGATGGACTCCCGCTTCAACAAAATACGCTGGCGTTCCAGCTTCTCGGACAAGAGTTTTTTCTGAAATTCCGAACGCGTCAACTGGGCCTGCAAATCGGCATCGTCTACTTTGAGCAAAAGCTGGCCCTTGCGCACAAAACTGCCCTCCTGAAAATAGATTTTCCGCACTTTACCCACAATCTCGGCCACCAGTTCCACCTCTTCGTTGGCCAGCAAGCTGCCGTTAACGGGTATGCCGTTCGCCGAAAGGGAGTACCGGGCGACAATGCCGGATACCGGCAGATTACCACTACGGGCAGGTCCCGAAGCAGGGACGGATTTATTACCGGCTCCATCCCCTTTTATCCGGGGAATCATGATCCCGGCTGCCAGCGCAATCGGAAGCACAATCCACAATGATCTTTTTACTTTCTTATTCATACCTCAAAATTAGTAGCGCCTCAAAATTGGTTACAAATTTCATTTTGTATACAAACATAATAACAAAGCGTTTCCCGCTATATCTAACAAGTCGACAAACTTATCGGAACTAATTATTATCATGATTGGAATAATTTCACACTCTAAACATTGTTTTAGACAAAGGGTGCGGACTGAAGTTTAGCCCCCGATTGTTAACAATTTGTTAAAGCCACTGTTTTTTCCGGAACAGCCAAAAACTCATCACCGAAAATAAAATAGATATCGTAGCGATGACAATAAGGCCGTAATGACTGTCTTCCAATCCGTTTCTGACGTTCATGCCGTATAGGCTGGCAATCAAAGTAGGGATCATCAGCAGCAATGATATGGCGGTCATACGCTTCATAATCACATT
>CAJKZL010000234.1 GCA_905204385.1 uncultured Odoribacter sp.
CTTATCCTTAGCCGAAAAAGTTGCTGCCGCCTGTCGGTGAACCACCGGTTGTCCTCCGCCGGCCAGTACTTCCGCTTCAAAATCATAAGGCATATCTTTATTCCCAACGGCAAATTCGAGGTTTAGGACCACCTGGCCAAAACAGGACACGATCAGCCGGTATTCTCCGGCTTGCACCCGGTCCCCGTCTCCCCATAAATCGAGTCCGAAACAAAGAATACTGTTTCCGGCCTGATCTTTGATGAAATGGGCGGCTTTGGCAATTTGCAGCACCTTAATGCTTCCGTCTTTCCTGACCACCCGGAGAATAAATTCATATACCCACTCCTTCCCCAGCAAATTCCCGGCCATCAGGAAGAAACGGACGTTCTTAAGTCCTGCCTCATCGAACATGCGGTAAGAATGCGGACGATTGTGGGCTTCTTCTTCAGTCTCTTCCCCATTCCGGTCCAGGCCCGCATGCAGCAACCGGAAATATTCTTCGGGAACCCCATTCCCCGGCAACAGGTAGATGTCGTCCGTGGGACAGGCCATACCGTTTATATCGGCCAATACCCTATAAATGCCTTCTTCCCATTTTTCTCCCGCCCAATCGGAAGGTTCGAATGTCTCGGTGTAAATCACCTGCGAATCCTCCGGCTCCAAAGTGATTTTGCTACTCTTAGCAGCTATACACTCCGCCTTTTCTCCCACCGAACGGAATAAACGAAAGGTCAACACCCACTCCCGGGATGTGCCGCCGAATTCTTTATTGAAAACCTCCGCATCGATATACAGTTGCCCGATTTCATCTGCCCCGAATACCGAGCGATAATTCTTTTCTCCATGATAATCCGCTTCCGGGCAAATGCTGACACGAAGATTTCTGATCACGGCGGAAACCTGTCCCGCCTCTTGGGCAGTCTTATGATTCATGGTCATTCGGGATTAAAGTTTTCCACAATTCTTTTCTCTTCCTCAATTCCTGTTCCGGAATAAAAAACTCCACCTTTCCGCATTCAGGACAGGCATAGAGGTCCAGATTTTTCCAGCCCTCCGGCATAATGCCTACCCGCACATTGTAGTTTCCTTCGTAATACATCGGCGTTTCACACCTCAGACAAATGACATCGGTTTCCCGTTCATCCTGAATTTCTGCAGTTTTCCCTTCCGCAAAACTATAATTACACTTCCAGCACAACTCAAAATGGTCCTCCACTTCAGCTCCGCAATTCGGACATATTTTCATGACAAGTATAAATTTAGATGGATAGTGTTTCAAAAGTAAACAAATTATCGGAACATATCGCTTTTTTAGACCAAAAAAGCAATCAAGGGGACGGTTCCTTTGGTTGATTTTAAAACCGACCAAAAGAACCGTCCCCTTGATTTGTAGCGGGGGCCCGATTCGAACGAACGACCTTTGGGTTATGAGCCCAACGAGCTACCACTGCTCCACCCCGCAATCACAGTCAATACTCTCTGTATTGCGAGTGCAAAGATAGAATGTTTTTTGGTAAATACAAAATAAAAAGCATTTATATTGGCAGGTAATTTAAGCAAGTTCTAAAAGATAGTAGGGGAGACTTAAAATCCTGAAGTGAAAATCTAAATTATGCTTTTACTTTTTTACCTTTGCTTCGCTAAATCAAACCGGTCTTTTGTCTGCATTTAAACGAAATATTGTTTCTCTCTACCTGATTAAAGTATCTAAATGGTTTACTTTGATCATGCCGATCATCGTACTTTTTTACGAGGAAAACGGATTGGGATTGAAAGAAATATTTTTGTTGAAAAGTGTATATTCGGTTGTTTTGGTTAGTTTGGATATTCCTACGGGATATCTGGCTGATGCCTGGGGGCGTAAAAATTGTCTTTTAACCGGGTGTATAGTAGCTTTTGGAGGTTTTATCTGTTATTCATTTTCCTATACCTTCGTCGCTTTCTTTATAGCGGAGATTTTGCTGGGTATCGGTCAGAGTCTGGTGTCCGGTGCGGATTCGGCACTTCTATACGATACCATGTTGCATTATGACCGCGAAAAGGATTATCTGAAATACGAAGGCAAGGTGACGATGGTAGGTAATTTTTCGGAAGCATTTGCCGGTATTTTCGGAGGATTATTGGCCACTTTTTCGTTGCGCTTGCCTTTTTACTGCCAGGTGGGGATTGCATTTATCGGAATACCGGCAGCTCTGGCGTTAAAAGAATTCAATGTTTGTACGCGCATAGCGAATCCTTTGAAGAATATCCTCGGCATTATCCGTTATTCGCTGATCACCAACAAAAGTCTTTGTTACGATATTATGTTTTCGGGAATTATCGGTGCAGCGACGTTGACAATGGCTTGGTTCGTACAACCGGTTTTAATGCAAATCGCTTTTCCAACCGGCCTATTCGGAGTTGTTTGGACCTTATTGAATCTGTCGTTAGGAGTGGCGGCTTTATATTCCGATGCTCTCAGTGCCCGGTTAGGGGAAAATCGGACCTATGCGCTTATTCTCGTCTTTATTGTCGGAGGGTATATAGCGGTTTCTCTTTGCCTGAATTACACCAGTTTATTGTTGTTTTTTCTTTTCTATGCCGTGCGTGGGTTCGCCACTCCTATTTTGAAAGGCTATATTAACCGTCAGACATTTTCCGAAATGAGGGCTACCGTTTTATCCATTCGTAATTTTATCATCCGTTTGATTATTGATTCTATGGCTCCTTTTTTGGGATGGCTCAGCGATTCCTTTTCTCTCGCTTTTGCTTTGCAAATAACAGCATTGATTATTTTCTTCCCCGGACTTTTATTCCTGATTCTACAGTGGAAAAAAGTATAAATACCGTTGATGCTTTTGTTTAGAGAAAAATCTAAATTAGTTGGAATATTTTACCGCTTAGCAAGAGGGAAAACAATGCATTTGCTAAAGGGTAAAATAAATCTATAGTATCCTTAGAAAACTCAGGAGAAATTTTCCCCGTTCACATACGGTTTGGTACAAAAATTGCACATTAAATGATAAAATGTGAATCATTCTTTTGAATTCTAATATTAATGTGTAATTTTGTTTCAGATTACAACTAAAGAACTGTTGAAACTATGAAAATTGAAAAGATTAGCGATATTTATGAGGTACTGAAAAGGTATACTCATAAAAAGCGTCTGGTGGTGGCTTATGCTAACGATAGTCATTCAATCGAAGCTGTTTCCATGGCCGTCAAGGCTGGTTTGATCGAAGGAATATTGGTGGGCGATACTGAAGTGATCAAAAAAGTGTGTAAAGAGCAGGGGTATGACGAGACCTGTTTCAGATTGGTACACGAGCCGAATGAAGTCCGGGCGGCAGAAGCCGCGGTGGAAATGATCCGGAACGGGGAAGCCGACGTCATTATGAAAGGTCTGGTGAGCACGGATAAATATATGCGTGCCATTTTGAATAAAGAACGGGGATTGGTGGCTCCGAATGCCATTCTTTCCCATGTAACGGTCATGGAATGTCCTGCCTATCACAAATTACTGACCGTTAGCGATGTTGCCGTTATTCCTTGTCCTGATTTGAATCAAAAGATTTCCATGATTAAATATGTAAGCATTACTGCCAGAGCTTTGGGGATTGAAAAACCGAAAGTCGCTTTGATCGCCCCGACAGAGCAGGTGCTTCCGAAAGTGCAATCTACAGTCGATGCTGCAGTGTTGTCCAAGATGGGGGAAAGGGGACAAATTGCCGGCGTTATCATCGATGGTCCTATGGCATTGGATGTGGCAGTCGATAAAGAAGCGGCCCAGATCAAGAAAATAGGCTCCGAGGTGGCTGGAGATGCCGATTGTCTTATCTTTCCGAACCTGGAAGCCGGGAATGTTTTTTATAAGACGAATACCAAATTGGGAGGCTCCAAGCAGGGGGCTGTTTTGGTGGGGGCTAAGGTTCCCAGTGTACTTTCTTCCCGGGGCGACAGTGTGGAGACAAAATTGAATTCGATCGCTTTAGCGGCGATTTTATCGGAAAAGTAAGCCGGCCTTAACGGAAGATACTTAGTAGAAATCGGATCGTTGGTTTCGGTTTTGAGGGAAAATAAATGGAGGGTATCGGCAAAAGCCTGTCACCCTCCACTTAGTTAAGGAATGAGAATAAAACGCAGGGTTAATTTAGTTGACCGTTCTCCGCTTTCTTAATCATGTCCGAATTAGCTGTAATATATACCTCCACTCTTCGGTTTTGTGCCCTTCCTTCGGCAGTACTATTGTCAGCAACAGGTTGGTCGTAAGCAAGACCTTCGGTAGTCAACCGGGAACGGCTGATTCCCTGTCCTACCAGAAAATTGGCGACAGCCTCCGCTCTTTCCTTGGAAATCCGTTCGTTAACGGCGCGGGTTCCTGTATTGTCCGTATGTCCGTAAATCGTCACGTCCGTATCGGGAGAATTTTTCAATGAGTTGGCAAACTTGGTCAAAGCCTCTCTGGAGCCGGGACTTAACTCACTCTTATTGGTGGGAAATAAAATGCCGTTATCGAAAGTGACTTTTATGGCTTGCAGATTATTGGCATCCTGCACTGTTTCCACTTTTGCTCCTTCGATGGCTTCGAGTTCTTTTTTCTGTTTATCCATCCGTCGTCCGATCAATGCTCCTGTTCCCGATCCGACGGCAGCTCCGACAGCGGCCCCGATGGCAGCTCCTTTGCCTTTACCGGCTAAAGCTCCGATTCCTGCCCCGAGTGCAGCCCCTCCGCCGGCTCCGATGGCGGCTCCTTTGCCTGTATTACTCATGCTGGCACAACTTGAAAAAATACAGCCTGAAAGAATAATGCTTCCTCCAAGCATTGCGGTAATAATTAGATTTCTTGTTTTCATATTTTCGGTGATTGATTGTAAAACATTTTTCTTTATACGGACAAAATTAAAAACAATCTTATATTTTTGCTATTTATAATTTCAATTTTGAATTTTAAATTTCACTTATGGCTGTATATTTTGTGAGCGGCATCGATACGGATGCCGGTAAATCGGTGGTTACCGGGGTGATAGCAAGAACGCTTTTGCAAAAAGGAGTGAATGTGATCACTCAAAAGTTTATTCAGACCGGTTGTATCGGAATTTCGGAAGATATCCTGAAACACCGGGAAATAATGGGGATAGCTCCTCTGGCAGTGGATGAAGACGGTACAACCTGTCCCTATGTAATGACCTATCCGGCTTCCCCTCACCTGGCTGCCGAGATCGACCGGGTCGATATCGATGTAGCGAAGATTCATCAGGCGACAGAAAAATTGTCTTCTCTTTTTGATGTGGTCCTGCTGGAAGGTGCAGGAGGCTTATACGTTCCGGTGAAAAGGGACTATCTGACCATCGATTATATTGCGGAATATGGCCATCCTCTGATATTGGTCAGTTCTTCAAAATTGGGAAGCATTAATCATACCTTGATGAGCCTCGAATTATGCCGTTTGAGAGGGATAGAGGTGAAATATGTCGTTTATAACGATTTTCCCAACGATAGCGAGCTGATCAAAAATGATTCCATTACCATTATCCGCGATTATCTGGACTCGCATTTTCCGGATTGTTGTTTATTGGAACTGCCTGTTGTCGGGGAAGGGGGATGGCCTGTACTGGAAATAGATTGATTTTTAGGAAAATAGGTCATAAATTAAGCTGATATTAGTGAAAAGAGTAGAATTATTATCGCCGGCGAAAGACCTGGCTATTGGAAAAGCGGCCATAAATAATGGCGCAGATGCTGTTTATATCGGCGCTCCGTTGATCGGTGCCCGCAAATCCTCTGCTAATTCTTTAAAAGATATAGCTGAGC